>JBJFDE010000001.1:0-3439 GCA_051889855.1 Candidatus Cryptobacteroides sp.
TCAAGAGTGTCGAACGTCTGAACTCGTAAAGAACAGGGTGGGGTAGGCCTGATTCGGCTAAAATACCACATGTATGGTATTGTGGTGCCCGGCGGGAGCCTCTATCTTTGCGGTATCAAAGTTGAAAACAAATAAAAACAAAAAGATATGGCTACTATTTATCAAAGCTTGACCGAGCTGATCGGCCGTACTCCCTTGTTGGAGCTTCGTAACATTGAGAAAGCAGAAAACCTGCAGGCTAAGTTGATTGTCAAGTTGGAATATTTCAACCCAGGTGGCAGTGTCAAGGACCGAATTGCCTTGGCCATGATTGAGGCAGCCGAACAGAGTGGACAGCTGAAGCCCGGTTCGTTGATCATCGAACCGACCAGCGGTAACACGGGTGTGGGTCTGGCTTGGGTGGCCTCTGTCAAAGGTTATCCGCTGATCCTGACCATGCCCGAGACGATGAGTATCGAACGTCAGAACTTGTTGAAGGCATTGGGAGCCAAGTTGATTTTGACACCCGGTAGCGAAGGTATGAAGGGGGCAATCCGCAAGGCGAATGAGCTGAAAGAGGCCAATCCGGGAGCCTTCATTCCGCAGCAGTTCGAGAATCCGGCCAATCCGGAGGTACATATCCGTACGACAGCCGAAGAGATCTGGAAAGATACTGACGGAGATGTGGATATCTTTGTAGCCGGTGTGGGTACAGGAGGAACGTTGAGCGGTACGGCTACGGGACTCAAGCGTCATAAGCCTACCGTGCAGGCCGTGGATGTTGAACCGGAGAGTTCGCATGTCTTGTCGGGTGGTCAGCCTGGTCCGCATAAGATCCAAGGTATCGGTGCCGGTTTCGAGCCGAAGAACTTCCGTCGCGACGTAGTGGATGAGATTCTTCCGGTAGCCGACAATGATGCCATTCGTACCTCCCGCCTGTTGGCACATAAGGAGGGCCTGTTGGTAGGTATCTCTTCCGGAGCCTCTCTCTATGCGGCTATTCAGGTGGCAAAACGACCGGAGAATGCCGGTAAGACCATCGTAGCCTTGTTGCCTGATACCGGTGAACGTTACCTTTCGACCGTTTTGTATGCCTTTGAGGACTATCCACTGTAAAGATGGATGGATATTTACTTGATGAGTGATTCTGCAGGACAATGGGGAAAACGGAGTTCGCTTTTATTCTGGCCGACAACCAGACACTTACACGGGCGGGTTGGCAACGCATCCTTGCACAGTTGTATGTGGGTGTCGGACAGCAAGTCGTCTCTTCCAAACAGGCGTTGGTAGAGGCCTTGGAGCAGACGCATGGACGATCCATTGTCCTGTTGGATTATGCACTGTTTGATCTGCAGAGTCTGGATGAACTGCTGGTCTTGGAGAAGCGTTTCCTCGACAGTTATTGGTTGCTGGTAGCCAATGAACTGAGCGAACCGATGATCCGTCGGATGAGTGCAGAACTGCATGTAGGAATGCTTTTGAAGGAGTGTGGGGAAGAGGAGATCCATACGGCTTTGCAGTGTGCCGTTCAGGATGAGCCCTTCTATTGTCATGCAGTAGCCAATGTATTGGAGGCAACTCCGGAGCAGGAGACGGCTCCTCTGCTGTTGACACCGACCGAAACCGAGATTTTGAAACTCATTGCCCATGGGAAAACCGTCAAGGAGATAGCGGCCCTACGCAACTCCAGTGTCCATACCGTTACCACGCACAAGAAAAACCTTTTCCGCAAATTGGAGGTGAGCAATGTCTATGAAGCCACCAAATATGCCCTCCGTGCCGGCCTTATTGAGATGATGGAATACTACATCTGATTTCACGGCTCTTTCATTTAAGACAAAAGAAAGGACATAAGGTCCCTTACCCGGTTTATTTATGAATCGGGTATTATTTCTATGTTGTATATACGCAATTTACCTATGTATCAAAATCGCGTTTTTTTCATTTTTGGAGTAGGAATCGGATGAGTTTCGTAAAGCTCGCTGAAACGTGCCTCATAAGTTCAGCCATACCTTTTTTTCGGTCAGTCCTCTTTTTACGCCGCCCTTTCCAAATTGAGAATACGGAATAGACTATTCTTTGGATTGTATCGAGATTGCGTGCCGATTTACTCGACCTGCGTTTTATCCTGTCCTGCTGAAGGTTAAAGTCCAGGCTCCAGTGCATGCTTTCGATTGACCAATGCCTGCGCACCAAGGAGCCCAATAAAGAAGTATCCGCTGGCAGACTTGTCACATACAGCCGTTTCTCGTAGGAACGTTTGCCGGTTGACTTATAAACCGTGTCTGACTCATATTCCACAACCGTCATGTTGCCACCCCATTTCTCCTTATCCGCTATCATGTCCAAACCATTATATATACGGTATGTACGTGTCTCGATTCTTCCATGTTCCAATTCCGGACCTTCCGTGTATGAATACAGCGGGGTATGTGCTTTGAGCTTGTCTTCGATACCATAACGTAGAGATCGCTGGTTAGCCTTTAGTTCTATGAGGAAATCACCTCCTTTCTGTCTGATCTTGTCAATGATGTCTTTCTGCAAGGACATGGCGTCGGCAGTGAGAATCTTTCCGGCTATCTCTATTTTATCGATAAGGCGAGGCACGGCCTTTATCTCGTTGCTCTTTTCCTGACAGGCCTCGGTAGCCAATATGATTCCTGTTTCGGGAGAATATGCTGAGACGATATCCGGGTTTCGTCCGTTCATCTGGACGGTGCCACGCTCGGCCTTGCCATCCATGCAGATTATCTCCATGCCGCTACAGCCTTTGAGCAGTTCCCTGTGAAAGGGCTTTGCGAACTCCCGCATCCTGTCGGCCATGGTAAGGTCGTTTATCCCGTTTTCAACACGGCACAGTGTCGCTTCCGAGGGCACGCCGTTTCTGAGCATGCCCATTTTACGGAATTTGTTCAGATTGTGCCTGCCGAATTCAATTATCTCGGAACGTCCGACACATCCCGATGCCCGGCCAAGTATCATCAGCATTATGATGTCGCTGAGGCGATGGCGGATGTTTCCCTTGTTCGACCTGCGAAAATCGGGGACGGAACAGGCGAAATCCATCAGTCCGCTCAGAATGCTGCCCCGGAATTCAGGTATATTTTGTACTTTTGAAGTCCGATTGGGCGCGTATGCGTCTGTCGAACCTATTTGGTCAAGTGTCTCGATTTTACTCATAACTGTTTGTTTTTCACCTATAAAGTTACGAAAAATCTGCCACTTGGCCAATTTTTTTCATCTCTTTTTTTATTGATAATAAGAGACTTATGCAGTTTTAGAATTACATCCCCAAACAATGCAATCCGACAAGAAATCATACAATGTGCGGGAATAATCATCCGGATACTCGCTATAAAATAACAGCTTTTTTGAATGGTCAAGCCTTTTTTAAATGAAAGAGCCGTGTGCATTGCAGGAAATCTATTTGGAGATGCCGAAATTTCAGTTACCTTTGCAT
>JBJFDE010000002.1:0-3435 GCA_051889855.1 Candidatus Cryptobacteroides sp.
CCTGCGAGAGTTTGGTGAAGAGTGAGCAATATCCTCCGACAGCTTTCATTTCTTCAAGAACATCAGCAGACACGGATTTCACATTAGTCCTAAGGTCATTGATAACTACATCCATTCCGTATTTGTCAACGGTAGCTGTTTTGTAAAGACCAATTTTGGCTTCTGTTGCATCTTGACTTGCAGTTGCATAGTACTCAAGTGAATTATACTTGTCGTAGCCAGCAGACTCATAACGAACTGGAGTCTCACCCAGACCGCAAGTAACGGTAACGTCATAGTTAGCATCATCAGCTGCCACATAATCAAGATAGATACTACCAGCAGACTGCATCTTGCCAGTCTTGTCGAAAGCTCCGGCAACAAGAGTATATGTATTAGTCTTATCAAATGTCACATAAATACCTGCATAGTTGAAACCAGACTCTTCATCATAGTAGAATTCCTTGATTACACCCATATCCTTTGCAGTACCGGCAGCAATCTGATCTGAGTATTCTGTAATCTGGCCAGGAGTAGCCTTTCCTTCAACACAGATGAACTTGATGGAAGCGACATCAATACCAGATTTGAATTCAACAGGCATTTCGCCATTCTCTGGATAATCAGATGACATTTCGAGAGTATAGTCAACTCTTACATAACCATCTACCAATGCAACAACATCGAATACAGGAGGAGTGAAACCACCAAGGCCCGGAATATGGTACTTCAAATTGAAGAAGAAACCTCCGTTACCGTCATAATAAGACTGAGCATATGCACCAGGGTTAGCTTTAAGGAAGTTAGCCCAGCTTCCCCATTTCCCTTCATATCCGCCGTCAGTTGTAAGGAAGTGGTACCAGTCATAGAAATAGATTGGGGCAGCAGCCTCGTTCACTGGCTTTGAAGTCCAGTCATTGTAGTCGAAACCGAAATACTGTTTCTTAACATCAATAACTTCATATCCGTCACCGTTGAAAGTATTGGTGTCCCAGATGAAATCGAAGGTAATATTCTGAGTGTCTCCCCAGATTCCGGTACCTTCGTTGCAGGTTGCTACGCAGTAACGGACACCATCAACTTCATAATACTTGACTGTCGCTGTATGAACTTCATCCCACCATGTTTCATTGAAAGTAACAATTGCAGGCTGATTGGTAACAGGGTTGAGCAGGTCTTTCCACTCTACTCTCAACACTGAAAAATCAATGTAAGTAGCACCTTCAAGGTACTTAGACGCGTACTGTGGATCTTCGATTCCAAGAGAAACAGAGTACTCAACTCCATTCTTTGAGTCAGGGAAAGTAACTTTAACCTCGGACTCAGACTGTCCATCTTCGAATACGAGTTCTCCTACATGGAAAACACCTTCTTCAGAAGCAGAAACAACAAGAGGTACTGAAATGGTTCCTGTAGAAACTCTACGAACCGCTTTGAATACAACCTCAGGGGTCATGCTTGGGTCATAAGTGTGGGCCCCACTTGTCTCCTGTGTCGGGAAATAAACGCCATAGCATCCGTCCACTTCCGGCTCACCAGGTGTGTGCGGTTCCTCTTGAACGCACGCAGTGGCTGCAAAGCAGACAGCCGCAGCCGCCAATATGTATTTAAATATATTCTTCATAACAATAGCCATTAAATTAGTCAGTTACACCGTCACGAAGGTTACCGTTCTGTCCAGGTACAGGAGCATTTCCTTCTGAGTTATCAACAACTGCAAAGTTTGTATTGAGCTCTGTGGTACAGAAACGCATGAGAAGCCATCCGTCATCGTTTGCAAGGTTGATCTGGAATGCATCAGGGAATGAGCTCTTCTTACCAGAGTGAAAACGTACGACAGGTTTGTTGAGACGACGGCAATCGTTGTTTGAGAATCCCTCACCCCAAAGTTCAACCCTTCTCTGGAACCACACCTCATCCTCGAATTTTCTTCCGCCGGCAGCGATAGAATAGTTAGGATCACGATATGTCTTTACGAAGTCTGCAAGAATCTGCTGAGCCTCAGCTGTTTTGCCGCTCTTGTAGAGAGCCTCAGCCTGGATGAGGAGCATCTCCTCAACCCTCATGAAAGGCCAGTCTTCATCGTTAAGAACGGTTCCCGGAGTAGAACATCCGAATTTGACATTTGTATAAGGAAGGAAAGTAAGCTTGTCATCACATGCTTCAGTAGCAATTTCCTGGCCTACGAATGTGCCGCTTGTTCCATCAGAATTAGCCCAGTCCCATTTCAGACCTTCCAGGAGCGGAGAGTTGAGATTCTCATCAACCCACCATCCCTTACGGACATCCGAATCAGGAATCTTGGCATAGAGAAGGTTGTTGACACATGAATATGTTGCAGTACCTGCTGAGTATGAATACGCAGAGAATGAACGAATCCATGAAGATGAAGTTGCAAAAGGATATACCTCGGCAACTGTAGGAGACATATCATAGCCCCAGATCCAGTTATGCTCATTGATATCCATGAAGGCAGGGTGTGATACCTCCTCGATGGATGCAGGAGTGTAGCCCTCAGCTGCTTTTGCTGCATCTGCAGCAGCCTCAGCCCACATTCCCATATCAAGATATGCACGTGCGCGGAGACCATAAGCAACCTGCTGGTCAATCTTTGATTTGTCAGGACGTACATAACCCTCAAGGTTCTCGATAGCATGTGTAAGGTCAGCTACGATAAGGTCATAGACTTCCTTCACTGTTGCGCGAGGATTGTGTGTAAAGTCAACTTCCTCAGTAGTTACAATCGGAACGCAAGGCTTGTCCGCGGCAAGCTGATAGTTGAACTGGAAGTAAGGTGCAAGGTGGAGGTAGCAGAATGCACGTACTGCATAAGCCTGAGCCACTTTGTATTTGATGCTTTCTGCCATCTCTTCATTGATCTCACCGTACATTTTGATGAGGTCATTGGCCCTTCCGATTTCGTCGTAGCAACCACGGTAGCGGATATAAGGGTTGGCATAGTCAGCATTTCTTGATGAATATTCCATGCAGACTGAGAACCAGTTGTAGTTGTTGTCTGCAGTAGCGATATCCGGTCCCTCGAGGTCGTTGGAAAAGTCCATCATCACGAAACTGAAGTCATCCGGACGTTTTGAAGTGAAGTTGCCGTAAGAAAGCGGGTCACCGAGCTTTGTGAACATACCGGTGAATGATGCCTCTCCCCTTGCAGGAATAGCATTTGTAGTTTCCTGAAGCTGTGACTCGAGCATTGAACCACCTTGTGGAACAATTTCGTCCATCATCTTCGTGCAGGAGCTTGCCGCAACCGCACCAGCGAGTGCGAGCATTGAAGTATATTTGAATATTTTCATTGCAAATTCCTATTAACAGTTATTAGAATGTAAGGGTGATACCACCGGAAATGTTACGCATTGCTGAATAAGCACCAGAGTTAAGACCTGAACCTGAAGTGTATGAACCAATACCCATTGAGTAACGAGGATCGACACCTTTGCG
>JBJFDE010000003.1:0-3432 GCA_051889855.1 Candidatus Cryptobacteroides sp.
GCCGCATTCTATGACGACGTACGTCAGGACTATCTCAGTAAAAATTAATTACTAAATAATAAATAATTATGATTGGATTTTTGATTTGGCTCGTTGGAGTAATTTGCTGCATCTGGTGCATAAAGGATGTATGGAGCAAAAAGAATGTTGACACTTTGATTAAAATTATCCTTACCATCGCCCTTCTGGCATTCAGCTGGATCGGACTTGCAGTTTATTATTTCATAATCAAAGACAGAATTTAATTCTCGTCTGCTGTAAAAAAATAACGAGGCTGGCGTCACGCAGATGCCAGCCTCGTTTGTGCTTTGTTGATGGAATTAGAATGAGAGAGCGATGCCGATGAAATCGTCAGCTTTGAGAGCTGCTCCACCGATAAGGCCACCGTCGATGTCAGGGCAGGCGAAAAGCTCTTTTGCATTTGATGGCTTGCAGCTGCCGCCGTAAAGGATGCTCATCTGGTCAGCAACCTCGGCATTGAAGAGGTCAGCGAGAGTCTTGCGGATGAAAGCATGAATCTCCTGAGCCTGCTCTGCAGTAGCAGTCTTGCCTGTTCCGATAGCCCAAACCGGCTCGTAAGCGATAACGACATTCTTCATGTCCTCAGCTGTGAAGTTTTTCAGTACGTTGACTGTCTGAGCCTCGCAAACAGCGAAATGCTTGTCTGCCTCTCTTTCCTCGAGGTTTTCACCTACGCAGAGGATAACTTTCAGACCAGCTGCAAGAGCAAGTTTAGTCTTCTCAACGAGTTTCTCATCAGTCTCACCGTAGTACTGGCGACGCTCTGAGTGTCCGAGGATAGTGTACTCGCAACCAACTGAAGTAAGCATGTCAACAGAAATCTCACCGGTGTATGCACCTTTTGCGTGATCTGCGCAGTTCTCTGCTGAGAGAGCTACACGAGTGCCTTTTACAACCTCGTTAACAGGGTAAAGGTGAGTGAATGGGGTACCGATGATAAGTTCAACGTCAGCAGGAACTTCTGCTGATTTTGCAACTACTGCTTTTGCGAGCTCTACGCCCTCTGGAACTGTAGTGTTCATTTTCCAGTTTCCAGCTACAATGTGTTTTCTCATATCTTCTTGATGTAATTAAATGAAATTCTGCGGCAAATTTACTTAAAATCCTCTATTTGTGGCAGTTTTTTTCGAATTTATTCTGCCGGCCATGGGTTGTTGACAATCCCGGCCATCTCCACCATCTGGCTGTGTGCCTCCCTGAGCATGCGGCTCACTTCGTCCTTGCGGGCCCTTGTTGTGTCGGGAAGAATCGGAGTGCCCACATGGAGGGTGAGAAGAGGAATGTGCTTTTTGTCAAAAAGACGATAGATACCTGTGCGCTTGCGATACGAAATCACGCATGGAATTATCGGCATACCGTATTTGAAAGCCATTGTGAATGCACCTTTCTTGAATGAACGTAACGGCTTGTAGAATCGCCAGCTTGCTGCTTCAGGGAAGACATGTATCCACTCTTTCCTGCGATGAAGCTCGTCAAATGCCTCGTTGAACGGCCTCATTCCGTTTTTTGATTCCGGTACCGGAATACCGCCGACATAACGCATGAACCATGCATCCTTGCTTCTCATGTGGTCGCCATAGATAGGGAACCATATATTCTTGAAACCCAATGCATTGAGGATACAAACCAAATCCCATCTATATACATGGTTGCAGACGGTGATGGCTCCCTCGGGGAAAGTATTCCTGTATTGCTTCAAGCTGCCGTCAATCCGTAATCCGTATCTGATTCTGTTCAAGGGTTTTACAACAAGAGTGAGCAGTAAACGGTTCCAGAAATGATTCCACTTATATTCAAATGAATCATCCAGATACGGATAATTTTCATCCAAAGTAACATCAGTCCCATTATACCTGACTCCGGCAATCTTCTTCGATGAATCGTCTTCAGGATATTCTATGTCAAATTCAGGAATATGGATATTTTCTTTTACTTCCAATTCCTTGTACTTGATATTGTCGGTACCTCTTCCCATAAGATTATTTTTGTTTTTCGGTGCAAAAATACAAAAAAATAGTATCTTCGCCAGATATTCGATGTACTATGACCATACCTTACCAATTGATTAATCTGGGATTGAATTGCATGGCTTTGATCCCGAAAATTAAACTTAACTTAGCCTCGCGTTTCCCTGAGCAGGCAAGTGCGCGGACGTTGAGAAGGATTCTGAGACTCAGTTGCAATACTGTTTACGGGCGGGAGCATCATTTCAGCTCCATAATGAAGGCCAGAAAACCGGAACAACTGTTCAGACTCTTTGAAAAAAGCGTCGCTCCATCTGACTTCGAAACTTTCAGGCCCTATGTCAACAGGCACAAGAAAGGGGAGAGGAGTGTGCTCATCCCGGGCAAGCCTTTGATGTATGCCACCACATCCGGCACAACTTCGGAGCCGAAATGGATTCCGATTTCATCACCATATATGAAGGATGTGTATAGCGCCATGTCCCGAATATGGATGGACAATTTCGTCCGCATTCGCCCGACGATCCTGACCGGGGGGCTTGTCGTGTCAGTGGCAAAAGTAGTAGAAGGATATGCGGAAGACGGCACTATCTATGGCTCCGTTTCGGGTGTTACTGCCAGGGAGTTGCCGGAGTTCATACGCGAGCGATTCGTCACTCCTTCCGAAGTATATGAAATAAAGGATTATACGGCCAGATATTATGTGATGATGAGGCTTGCCATTGCCCACAGTGTCACCTACATTGTAGCCCCGAATCCTTCGACCATCATGGAACTTGTGCACAATGCCGAAGAATACTTCGATGATTATATCGAAGACATTGAGAACGGAACTATTTCTTCGAAATTCGATGTTCCGGAAGAAATACGCACTGCACTCGCTCCGAAAATCAGGCCTGACCATGAGCGTGCTGAGTTCCTCAGAAAAGTGAAGGCTCAACATCCTGTTCCTATGATAAAGCATTGGTGGCCTGAACTCCAGCTGCTGTCTTCATGGAAATGCGGCAATACTGCCATTGCTTCCGCCAAGGTAAGCGAACAGCTTCCGGAGTGCTGCTGCTATCAGGAACTGGGCTTTTTCGCTTCCGAATGCAGATTCGGCCTCGTGCTTGACCAGGGCATTGACACCACGCTTTTCCCACATTACCATTATTATGAATTCGTTGAGGAAAGTGAGCTTGAGAGTCCGAATCCTCGCTTTTTGCGTCTGCACGAACTTGAGCAAGGCAAGCGTTACGGCATCTATGTGACCACTCTTTCAGGACTTTACCGTTACAATATGAACGACCTGGTAGAGGTAGGCGGATTGTACCATAAGACACCAAAAATCCACATGGTGCAGAAAGTCAATGGAATAGTGAGCATCACAGGTGAAAAACTTTATGAAAAACAGTTCATCGAGGCTGTGCGCATGGCGGAGAAAGAAACTCAATGGAAGGTGAATTTC
>JBJFDE010000004.1:0-3407 GCA_051889855.1 Candidatus Cryptobacteroides sp.
CAAGCAATATACCTGGATGAAATCCGATAACGGATTGCTGAATCAGCATGACGGACAATGCATTTCCGGCATTATCTTCAAAGGCAGAAGTATAGAGCTCCGTAATTTGCTCCATCCTCTTAACTAATGAATGTTCGGGCATGATTTCAGCGAGTTTTCCCTCCAATGCTATCAGATAGTCATTCATAGGAGAACCTCCGACACGAGCCCTCCTTGCCTCATCAGCAGAACCGGTCAGACTAATCGTTCCTGCTTCATTGAAAAATCTGTGAAGTTCAGCAAAACAGCCAGCGCGCAGGGATACCATGGTCGGCTGTTCTGCGCTCACCTCGAATCTGAAGCGGCCATCATGGTACTCAGTCGAATCTATCACTTCATAATCGTTCCACATATCAGTCATATAGATCCAGCCGTCCCCCTCCAGGCCTGTCAGCTGGCCTTCGACTATGCATGTCGGAGCTGGAGTTCGTGTACAGGATACAAACGATATCAGAACAGCTAATCCTGGTATTATGTCAGCAAGTTTCATAATGACGTTTTGTCAATTTTCGCAAATATCCTTAAAAATATGAGATTTGGCAAATTATACAAGTATCTTGTGATAACACTTTTGCAACATAAACAATCATATATTGTCATTTGGTTCAGCGGCCTTAACATTTTATTATAATTAGCGGAATCCATTTTTAAAAGATAGATTCCGCTAATTATCTTAATCGAAAAGTTGATCCAGCACCACTTCTGACTGTATTTCATCATAGTACATATTATGCTTAACTCCATAGGTTGTAACCATTGTAACATGAACGGCTTTCTTCGTCCCTGTCTCTCGTTCAAGGGCTGAAATCTTATTTCTTATATCTGCGTCATATTTCTTCTGAATAACAAATTCTTCAGATGCCCACTTCATCTCGCACACACTGATGACATTATCATCCCGATCAATTAATAAATCAATCTGAGCGCCCTTTGTATCTTTCTCTCCCTCTTCAGGAATATATCGCCATACATGTTCCGTAGTAGCAACAGCCGCTATACCTATTGCCTTCTTTATTTGGTTTATATGCTGAAGACAAACTCTTTCGAAAGAAAAACCCAACCAACTCTTTATCGACTGGGATTTGAAGTTCTTAGTCCAAAAATCTTTTATACCGGCATTGGACTTTATATATTTGAAATAGAATATGGTGTAATTATCACACAGTTTATAAATAGCCTCTTTCTTACTTTTAGGGAATGCTCTCATCTTCATTATAAAGCCACACTCCTCAAGTTCTTCCAAACGACCTGAAAAAACGCCATTGTCTGTCTGAGCGGTATATTTAAGTAACTCTTGACGTGTCAAACCTGAAAGATGTTTTCCCAAAGTCACGACAATAGATTTGTATGCTTCAGGGTGCTTAAACAACGAATCATATAAATCATTAAATTCACCTTGAAGTTTAGCATCTTTATTAAAGAACAGTTGATCTATGTTCTGTACTGCTGAATATTGCTTGTCTAAAAGGCTCCAATATAAGGCAACTCCTCCCATCACCATATAAAGGTTCAAGATCTGATATCTGCTAAGTTTCAGACCTCTTTCCTTAGCATAAAGTTCACACTCTTTCAAAGTGAAAGGGGCAAGCGGTATTCTCACTGTAACTCTATTGTGTAACCCTCCTCTATTCTTAAATACCTTGTTTATTATCCACGATGTCGCAGATGCACATATAATCAATAGGACATCCTTTCTATTGCTTGCCCAATTATTCCAGAAATGCTCAAGAGCAGAAAGAAAGTTAGACTTTGGCGTATCCATCCATGCAGCCTCATCCAGAAAGATTATTTTCTTCTTTGACTTTGAGTCTTGAATAAGCACTTTCAACTGATTAAAAGCTTCATGCCAAGTCTTTAGTTCTGGGCATGTCTTATAACCAAAGTCCTGCAGTGAGGTTCTAAAAAGACCTAATTGCCCTTTTAATGTTTCTTTGGCAGCACCAGCATGCTGAAAGGTGAAAGAGTATTCAAACGTCTCCCTTACCAAGAAGGTTTTTCCGATTCGTCGTCTTCCATACACAGCAACGAACTGGGAATATTCAGAATTATATGCCTCTCTAAGAGTCTTCTGTTCTTTGATCCTGCCTATCATATCTCACATGTATTTAGCCTGTCAAATATAATTATAATTAGCGGAATCTCCTAATTTTTGATAGATTCCGCTAATTATATTATTCTAGCACCCATAGCAGGCAAGTCTAATGATTCTTCTCTATTCTTCAAGAGAATGAAGATTTTGTTCATCGAGAACCTGTCTTACAACCAGCTGAGCCAGTGGCAGAAAGAGGTGAAGGCCCCTTCGGAGCATGAACTCAACAGCATCAATATCACCCGCCTGACTCAGAGCATAACGGAGAAGAACAGAATGGACCTGTTCCGCTGCCGGGCGAAGAGGGTCGGCAAGGATGAACATGGAACGGTATATCGCCAAAGGTCAGAAGGTTATCACGAGCGTGAAAGTGTCCGGCAGTGACGTTCTCAGCAAGATAAAGGAGATTGACATGAGTCATGGCTTCCCCCAAGGTATGACAATCGC
The DNA here is from genome assembly GCA_051889855.1 of Candidatus Cryptobacteroides sp. Taxonomy (GTDB): domain Bacteria; phylum Bacteroidota; class Bacteroidia; order Bacteroidales; family UBA932; genus Cryptobacteroides. The sequence goes on from JBJFDE010000004.1 coordinate 2,576, forward strand.
ACCGAAGGACAATCTTTACTATGCCCAGTATGACATGGACTACTCGGTCGGCGGGTCACAAGTTGATATCTGCAAGGCCTTCGGCTTCACCATCCCCGACGGCTGCGCTCCGGTCTATGTCTCCAAGGCCAAGCCGGTCACCCGGAGACTGGGCCGTCCTGCCAACCCGAAAGTGGAAAATCAGGAATTATAGGTATACGAAATTGAAAAACTCAGATTATGAAAAGACAATTCAATCACATAATTTCCTTAGGTTCATTCTGCAGTGTCGCCATGGAACTTGAAAAGAAAGGATTACGGCCTGCCTCATACCCTTTTGACTGGCTAATTGACGATGAACTCGAAAAGGTTCTTGCATTGATGGAGAACAATTTCAGGGATTTTCTTGATTCTGCTTCAATGTCACGGGAGAACAGGCCTGATGTATATTTCAATTCAAAGGTCAATATCCATTTCTATCATGATTTCAACGCAATTGACCCGTTGGAAAGCCAGATTCCCATCCAGCAGAAGAAATATGACAGAAGGATAAAAAGGTTATATGACGATATCCGCCAGCCGACCCTATTTATAAGATATTGCAAAACATCCGAGGATGAAGCATATATAAACAAAAATAAAGAGGAAATATTGAAGTTCCTCCAATCATACAATCCAGAGAATCAGATACTATATATCATGTCATCCCAAACCGGGAATTCAATGTCAATAGACAGTTCCGGTAGTGGTATTTGCCTGATCAGGCAGCCGGAAAATGATTTCGTAAGGAATTGGATTGACGCAGTTCCAGGCCTCAGGCGCGATCTATATTCAGTCACGGGGCGCGGTTGCT
>JBJFDE010000005.1:0-3406 GCA_051889855.1 Candidatus Cryptobacteroides sp.
CCAAATCCTTCATTTGCGCCTCACCGATTACCTTGCCGAAGAGAAGAAGGAGTTCTGTTTGTCCGTAGGTTAGGGTGTTGCCTTCGATGTGGTTGCTGTTGAAGTTGAAGTCAACGGTGAATTTGCGGCTGAGCCGCTCCCGGTCGCGTTCCGAGAGCGGTTGTATGCCTTTCCAAGCTTCAATTGCTTTTGTGATATTGAGGTATCTCATTGAGCAAATGTTTTCTAATTCGTGGTAAAGATACCACTTTTTCGGATAATTACAATTTTTCGTATCTCCCTTGGGTGGTGTTTAATCTATGTGTGCGGATATTGATAATATTCTACTTGCCGATGCAGGAACTCATAATGTTTTATCAATCAATGAGTTATGAGCTTTGCGCGAAAAATTTGAAGCTGTTTCTAATTAGCTGATAATCAAATGGTTAAGTGTAATTTCCTCGAAATTTCTCAACCAAAAAGTGTCACATTTTAAGCATTATTTCCCCACGCAGAAAATACAACACATTGATAATCAGTCTTTTAACCCTTTTGCGCAAAAAAACTCGCGGTTTTGCAATAACTTCCTGATAATTAGTTAATAACGATATGGTCCAAAACCTCGGCAATGCGCTAAACTGATAAATTTTCGCCTCTTTTCGGCCGATTCTGGCATATCAACTATGGCCGAAACTGAACCTTACAACAAATCAACTGTTACCCCGAAAGGTTGGCTTGATTCCCATCAATCTGACAGCTAACGTCCTGACAAATATAGTCATTTTCCCGGATAGTATAGCTTTGTATTTATTGGTTTTCTTCAATATTTCGTCAAATGAAAAACTGATGGAAACAAGTAAGGCCGAGGTAACTCCAATGTACTAACGAAGTTACATTGTTTAAAAGTGTTACCCGCAATGTGCGTGGGTACATCAAACAAGCCTTGGTTCGGCATTTGTCCAGATGTGTGTTTATACGTGCCATCACCGCTGACGTGTCTTCTGCTAATCAATGGTGCATCCCGTAAGCATCTTTACATCCCATTCGAAGTAGTCATATAATTTGATGATGTTCGAATACCGTATGTCGTCAACGCTGAACCGGTGGCCGAAAGCAATGGTAGAAGACTGGCTAAAGCAATTTCTCCAGTTGGTGACAGTAGAAGAAAGCCTCGGTGTTGATTTTTTTGATGCGGTTGAGTTTGTTGATGGACTGATTTTCAATGAGAATGTTGGCCAATGTAGCATCAGCCTCCTTGGTGTAATGGAGGACATCATTGATTCCAAGTTGTAAAAGACGGACCAGATATGCAACCTTGGCGGCATCGCGAACGGCGCGTTCCATAGTGTAGTTCTCAATAAGTATGAAACCGTTTACGCGGTGGGCGCCATCGGTGAGGTAATTGTATTCCTGCTTGTTGAGTGCACCGTACAAGCAGATGTTCATCGCTGTGTCATAGACATCATTGAGGACGTCTTGTGCTGATAGATTGTCCAAACCTCTGTAGCCCAGTTCAAGGGGCACGAGTTTATGGAAAGTGCTTCTGACGATATCCAGGTTGTTGATGCGGTCTATAATGGAGCTGACGTCGAAAAGCTGTTTCATAATCTCCATTGAGAAAGGCTTTTCGTTCTTAAAAAACGGAATGCCGCTGGTGTGCGGGGCGAAAGCAGTGAGCTTGTCACCCAGCATGTCTTCCAGACTTGGAATTCTGACCATCATTGGCTCGCCGTCGATTTTCAGAAGCGGGCTCTCAATGGGCAAAGTGAGTACCTGTGTGTAATCGATGTCCTCATAAAGCACATCCAGCTGAATCTCTCCGCTTGAATAGCCGGCCGGATATGATACCACGTATTCATAGGCAGCATGGCTTTTGGGAACATTTGTGCGTGATTCCCTGGAGATTTCCTTCACACCGGTGAATCCATATTCGCCAGCATAGCGTTCAAGATAATCCCAGACGTTTGTTCCGGGCTTGCAGACAATATCTATGTCTATGCTAAGCCTGCGAGAGGAGCCAAGGTGAAGCATGAGAGCCGTACCGCCCTTGAATATGAATGGGCAACCGGAACGCACTAAGGATTCCAACAGTGAGAATGCCCTTATGGTCTTTTCCAACAGGGATGCGTCTTTGATGTAGGGGTATTGTTTGCGGAGTATTTCAATCCACTCCCTTGTGCGACTTTCGGGGTTAATCATGGTCAGGCAGGTCAATGTTTGATAGGACTTTCTGTATTATGTCTGTGCTGCCGCGGCGGCGCGCATAGCGGAGCAGGGTGGAGCGCGATATTGAACAACTACGGAAGGAGTGCTCGAATATGGTGAATACTTCTGACCCTTGGAGGTAGTCGAATTCCGGATTGATTGCAATGTCTACCAATACCTTTTCGGCCAGTGGAACCTTCAGTCCGCTGAATGTCTCCAATGGAGACTCTGTGCAGAGGGGGTGAATGACGATGCTGTCCTTGCCGTCTCCATAAGTGTAGAATTCCTCCTTGGTAGGGTGAGGCAGGATGCTATATTGTGGAAACATCTCCTTCAACGCATCGAAAAAAGTAGCCTCCATGTCCCTCTCCACGTCAACGACTGTGATGTTCACATTAGGTATGTGCAGCATGAAAGGCACCACGCAGAATGAATCCCATACACAGTAATCCACAAACGGATAGCGCTCCTTCAGCGCCTTGCCGATGCCCAAAGCCTCGTTCCCGGGTCTCACCAGAAAGCGTGGTTTGACTCCTTCAGGAAGAGTATATTTTCCCCATCCTGTCTTGATCATCCTTCCTGTAGCAACCAGACGTCCTAGCAGGGCTGACAGGCTGGCTTCATTGACAGAAGTATCCACACACAGCGCATCCAGCAGTTCCTTCCTCTTGAATGAACCGCCTTGCTGTGCTGCGAAATGGATAATATTCTCTGTTAATGCCATTTGTTCAATAATCCCAGTGCAAAAGTATAACAAAAATGGCACAAAACAAAGAATTGTGCCAGAATTGTTATACTTTTTGTGCGACTCCAGAGAAGACTTTCCTGATTCTTGACCAAATCCGCTTTATCCTTGACGGCTGGAGATGCAGATTGTCAACTGCTTTCCTTGCCAATGCGTCGGAATTGCAGATGTATTGGGCGGTCGTTGCAGGATGCAGATGGATCATCAGGTTCTGGATGGTGTACAGGCTATTGCCATTCTCGTGCAGGAGGGTGGCATAGGTGTGGCGGAGTGTGTGGAATGACACCGGCTTGCTGATTCCGGCGTCGGCCACCCATTTCTTGAAAGTGATTGTGGTCATGCTTAAGGTGAGTCCCTTGAAAACCAGTCCATCTCCAACCGGTCCACACGCTTCCATGGCTTCTTCCGACACGGGATGATGTGAGACAGCCCCGGTCTTTTTCGTCACTATCCTGAAAGTCGGCTTTCCATGGTAAT
>JBJFDE010000006.1:0-3391 GCA_051889855.1 Candidatus Cryptobacteroides sp.
ATCAAACAGAAAAATATGATAATGGCACTAACGCAATTGCCTTGACTTTCAATCACTACCTCACTCAGGTGGTGGTCAAAGCCAAGAATTCTTCATCCAAACATACAGTTGTCGTTGACGGAGTAAAACTTGCCAATCTCGCAGGAGAAGGAACTTATTCATTCAGTGACAATAAAATGACAGCAACTGATACAAACGTCAATAGTGATTCTTCATCTGACTATTCTGAAACATTTACAGCGAAAACATTGACAGCTGAAGCACAAGAGGTTATGACAACTGAAGGTAATAGTGGCAGATGGTATCTGATTCCTCAGACTGTAAAGCCTTGGGACAGGGATAATAACTTGACAAATAAAGGTGCAAGTTCCAGTTCAAGTACTTCGACCTATGACCATGGCACATACCTCGCCCTCAAAGTAAAGATTTCAGCAAGTAGTGAAAAAATCTATCCTATAACAGGGGAAACATCAGCATGGATGGCAGTTCCAGTACCAGATGACCTGAAATTTGAGCAGGGCAAGAAATATAATGTTACTGTGGATTTCTTCAGCCAGGACAACAACGGTGCCGGATATGTTGATCCTGAAGATCCAGGAGAGCTTGATGGTGACACGACTAATTCAGATGCAGGAAAAAAAATCAGCGGAATAATCAAATTCAGTGCAACCGTCAATACCTGGGGAGATTCTGTTGACATAACAATCTCCCTCTAATCCCCCCATTCCCGAAAGACCTGACCGCCGGTCCAAAAGCAATGAGAAGACAAAGCATAATATCAATCATAGTGGCAATAAGCACTGTTGTGTCATGTCAGAAAAACGACATGGCGCAGCAGGGGCACATCCCTTTGTCATTCTCAACCGTCCAGACCAAGTCAGGGCTTTCAACCATATTCGAAAACTTCGAAGTCTGGGCAAGCTGCATTTCAGGAAGCAGTTCAGACCTGATGGAAGGATACAGGGTCAATTACGATACAGCCACGGGATGGACATACACCGAAGGAGAAGGAACGGAAGACCAGGAACTTAAATTCTGGGATGCCGCTTCCTCATCCTTCCGTTTCCATGCCGGAGCCCCGGTGGGCAGAGTTGCTGACATTACCAATTCATCGCTCACCATGGACATCACGGCAACCACATCCCTGAGCGAAACCAGCCTGTTCAGTTCACCCTACATCGTCGGCCGCAACGACCCTTCCTATGGACAGACAGTCAACCTGAAATTCAACTATGCAAACGCCAGAGTGAACATTGCATTCAAATATGCCTCAACCTTGAGGGTTGAAATAACTGACATTCAACTGACACCGCCTGCCGCCTATCCTACAAAGGGAAAAATCAGTCTCAAATACGACTGGACAAAAGGCACTGTGAAGGCAACGGCATTGGACGAAACCACGCAAAGCACTGACCTTCTGGCATTTCCATCTGTCAGCATACCTGCCGGCTCCACTACCGCAATTGAAACGGCTTCTCCGAAATACATGATTCCTGATGCATCGGTCAAAGGCAAATGGAGCATATCAATGAAAATAGACGGAGCGGTAAGACAGACAGATTTCACCATATCTAAAGCCTGGGAACCGGGTAAATCCTACCTGTATATATTTGAGTACACAGACCAGGCAAACCTTGTATTCATCGGCACGGATGAAGTATTGTTCGAGGGGACGGACCTCGAAAACGGAACAGAACACAATTTCAGTTAGAATGCGGAAAGTACGGTCAACATATATTGCAATTGTCTGCGCCTTGGTTTCAGGCTGCAGTCATGGCGACATATTGCCTGAGGCTGACACTTCCGCAAAAGTGGAAATGGCACTGAACAACCAGCCTTCCACCCGTGCCCATTTTGAAGACATAGACGGAACTGCAAGTTTCGTATGGGATGCCGACAACAGCATGATTGCCGTCGTATCAAAAAACGGAGCCATTGCCCAATGGAACACAGAACAGTGGTATTCAGCCATGAACATCTCATTGATTGACCCGGACAACACCCATCATGTTCTGAAGGCAAGTTCGGCACTGACCATGCCTACGGATGCAGTTGCCACAGGCGACAAGATATTCTGCCTCTCCCCTGTCAACGGTTCGCCTCTGTGCCAAAGCACCGCATCCTCATCGATGGTAGAGGTAAGTTTCTCAATGCCAAGCACTTTCGAACAAAGTTCATCATCCCGTCTGGAAGAATTCGGAGATTACTGCTACATCCACGGAGAATCCACCATCAAAAGCACGCCGTCAGCATCGGACAAGAATTTCGCTGCCAATTCCACAACATTCAGGGCGATTCCGGCGACATTCAGATTCAATGTCACCAACAACACTGATTCCGACATCATCATGGAGTCCGTGAAAATCACTTGCAACAAACTCTTCCCCGACAAACTCTGCTGGAGGACCGACGGAGAAACAGTCTCAATCAGCGAACCGGATGACAAATCCGGATATTTCAGCACCATAAAAACCTCTGTCAGAGACGGTTATGGCGAGACCATAAAAGCAAGGGAAGAGACAACGACACATACCGGTACATATTATTCTATGTGCCTTCCTTTCGACAACGAATCATCCTTGTCGGATGCCACACTGGCTTTCATCCTCGAAGCCAGCGACAAGATTTACACTTTCAACATCACGGCTGAAGAATTTTTCAAAAGTTCAGCAGTCAGAAAGTTCGAAAGCAACAAGATTTACACCTTCAATTTCAAGATGAGTGAAGAATCCGTCGAACTGGAAGATGTCACTGTTTCGGACTGGATAACGGACCCTTTCTACCTCCCGACCGAGGAAATTTCAGCCTACATCCATCTCAATGTATCATATTGGGTTCAGAACAGGGAAAACCTTTACACCTATGCTTTCATGAGGATGGTCGGAGACAGTTCCACATATACGATGTGGGGAAAATGCAATATCGGAGAATTCATGAACAGTGCAACTGACGTAAGGCTTATGTGGCCTGAAGTTACTCCGGCAAATTCATCCGACACTGACTACCTTGCTTCATTTTTCAGCAATATCACAGATTTCAAATGGCAGACTCCCTCCCGGGCAGACTTCCAGGCCCTGTTTGACAGTGCAAATACCGACATCGAAATGCATTTGGATGAAGAATCGCAGATTTACGGTCTTCTGGTCAAAAGAAAGGACGACGAGGAAGTTTCAATATTCCTTCCTTGCTCTGAGAAAGCTAAAGATGAAACGGATTATCCATCAGATGGAGTGACGCATAATGTCAGGACCCTTCAGGGAAATTACTGGACCCTTGATGGGGAAGATGACACCTACGCCTGGCTGATGCACTTTGAATTCCAATATGAAGAGACCGAGGCTGGCGATACCGTCACCTCATCTTCGTTCAACAAAGTTCTCGATTCAGGTAA
>JBJFDE010000007.1:0-3382 GCA_051889855.1 Candidatus Cryptobacteroides sp.
ATCACAGGCAGGTGCCGCCTCTGCCTTTGCAGTAGCCATAAGATCGCCACATTTGGCCCTTAGTTCCACTATGTCTCCAGGGTTAATCTTTGCCTTGATGAAATATTTATGGAAAGCCAGATTCTTGTAGGAATGATAATACTCCATTGAATCTGATTTACAAACCGGCACACCATTTATAAAGCATTCTACTTCTGCCTTTTGGGGCAATTCACGCAAGTAAAATCCATCGCTCAACGCCATATATATGGTATGAACAGATTCATCTGTATAGATATAGCTGTTCATTATCAATTGTTTTTCGAGTCCGGATTCCTTGCTCCAGTCAAGAGTATTCATGCAGGATTGGGCAATAAGCAACGGACAGACAATCAGATATATTTTTTTCATAATCTTGTATATGTTTGTCAGACAATGCTAAAATTTGAATTTATATGAAAAATACGGAAGAATCGGAAGCACTGTGATTTTTTGCAATTCTATGGCATTCTCATCATATATTTGTTGTCCATAGTTCTTGTTCCTAATCAGAATCAGATTTGGATTCATTGAACAATATATATTGTATATCCCCACAGTCCAAATACTTTCTCCGTGCTTGATTATTTTTTTGAAATTGGCAGAAACATCGAGACGATGGCTTGGAGGAAGCCTGAAATTATTCCGGCTTGAATAGTGATTCGACGGTAGTATCATCGGCTTGAGTTTATGGTAGGAATCCGGGTCATATTGGTATTGGGAGTCATCCGTACCAATGATAAAGGAAGCAGCATCCGGCAGCGATACAAGTCCTCCGCTCAGGAAAGACCACGAGGCATTCAAATCTATCCTTTCATTGAAACGATGACTGACTCCGATAAATACATTGTGTCTCCTGTCGTAACGGAACGGAAACCACATCCCGTTATTGACAGAACCGTCAGGAAATCTCCTTTCCGTCTTTGAAATGGTGTAATTGACTGTACCGGTGGTGTTGCCCATCTCTTTTGCCGCGTGGAACTCAACTCCATACGATCGGCCCTCTCCTTGCGATACAGAATCCTCCCATCCTTCTGCAGAGCCGAAAAAGGCGACTCCGTCCTTGTATTCCATAACATTCTTTTGCTTTTTCCAATACCCTTCCACAGAAAATTCCCACCCGGGAATACGATCACAATAGACTCCTGCGGCGATTTGGTCGGATACCATTGGGCGCACGTCCTTCGTGACTGGAACCCAAAGATCTGTAGGCAGATACAAAGTACTGCTCGACAACAGATGCACATATTGGCTGTTTCTTGCATAAGAAGTTTTGAACGAGAATCCTCCTGGAACAGGAATGCGTATGGATATTCTCGGTTCAGGAGAATAGTAAGGTCGTCCTTCTCCAGTCATTACAGACATCCTGAATCCCGCATTCATCTCGAACCAATCAACCGGCCTCCAATCACATTCGGCATAGACTCCGGTCTCTATACCCTTATATTCTTTGATAGAACCGTTCTGCATAAGTTCCCCGCCATCGCGGTCGGTTTTAAGATATCTGTTGGTCGGGGCAAAATGATGCCAGGTGAAGAATGCTCCGAATGTCACATCGATGTCAGGTCTTGCTTTCAAAGAGAAATCTGAAGTAAAAAGAACATCTCTGATTGCAGAACCTGTCTCTGAAAAGTAACCATACATTATATCATCTGGAGCGTTCTCTGTTGGGACGGTCCCATTGGAATGTCTCATTTCATATCCGTTGTAAGCTACTGCGATGTCGGAATGAAGGCTGTTGCCATAAATACGGTTCCATCGCACGGCTCCCACAAGATTCCCCCAATTCATATTCATCGAAACATCTGACGTTATAGGAGGTTCTGCGTAATAGTCTCCTTTTTCTGCAAACCGGAAATGGTCGAGACCATTGTAGAGGGTGAAATACAGGCGGTCCTTGTCTGTCACCTTCCAGAAGAATTTTGCATTTATGTCGTAAAACCAATAATTGAAATCAGCTTTTGCAAGCTGGATTATAGGAGCGAACAGTGCGGTGTGCATTCCTCTTGCAGACACTGAATATGAAGCCTTTCCCGCAGATAGCGGACCTTCTATATGGAAATGGCTGTTGAGAAGTCCTACCCCTACGGAACCGTGTGTGGCATACAAGTCGCCATCATTGCTCCTGATGTCCAAGACGCTTGATAGCCTCCCGCCGAATCTCGCAGGGAAAGACCCTTTGTAGAAGGTGGCTTTTTTCACGGCTTCAGGACTGAATGCAGAAAATACTCCAAAGAGATGAGATACGTTATACATTGGAACTCCGTCATAGAGAAACAGGTTCTCATCCTGACCTCCTCCCCTTACGAATATTCCGGACAATCCCTCTACGCCTCCCTGCACACCTGGTGTCTGTTGCAGGCTCTTGAGAATGTCTGCCTCTCCGAGGAGTACCGGCATTTTTGACACATCGTCCATCGAAAGCTCCACCACTCCGGAATGGATACTTCGCAACCCTGTAGGACGCTGTTCTGTAAGAATGGCGCTTTCCAGTTCTTCCGAAGAACTCATAGCGAAGTCAATCCTTTCAACACGGGAAACAGTCACATTGACTGTTCTCATTTCATATCCTACAAAGGAACAGGAAATCTGATAATCTCCTTCAGGAAGAGGAAGGGAATAGTAGCCATAACTGTTTGTAACTGTCCAGTTTCCGTTAGAAGCGGACACAAGCGCCCCAAGAAGAGACTCCCCACTTGTCCCGTCACTCACATATCCACATACTGCCGTGCGCCCTTGCCCAAAAACGATGCCCTGCATAATAATACAGAGCATCGCGGTTAATAAATATTTGCACATCACTCTTTCGAAAAACTGAAAGTTACGGGAGTGTTCACAAGACGGTATCCATCTTTTTCATAAGAATAGAAAGTACATTCGGCTTGGACAGTAAATGTTCCGGGATATGGGAAAAATGCATCCAAGACTTTGAAGGAAGTCTTGCCTATCCCGTCCTGTTCCTGATATTCCGGAAGTCTTACTTCACGAAGGGTGAATGAACCGTCTTCTTCAAGAGTGAAAACCATAGTACCGTTTATGATGTCCCCACTGCTCACCCTCAGTTTTCCGTCTTCATTCACTATATTTTGTACTGGGATATATATGCCGACAAGAAAATCTCTTGTTTCGTACATCACATTCGTGAATACGACCTGGGCATATACCCTATCGGATGTCATATTAAGCAAGCCAAGATATTCCCCATAGAGAATGTTGTTAGATGTCTCGTTCCCATCCAGATTGAGCGCATCCTTTTCAACCATAGCATTCCAAACGGTATATTTCCCACCATATTCCATAGTCTTTTGTTCCACCATTTTACCATATTCCTCCCTCGTCTGCTTGTATTTGCTTTCGCAGGAGA
>JBJFDE010000008.1:0-12452 GCA_051889855.1 Candidatus Cryptobacteroides sp.
TGAAGAACACTGAAGGTATCTCCTTGGCATAGAACGCCCTGTGGTCTGAAGGATATGGCTCCGCTGTCACAATCTTAGGCCTTGCAGGCTGAAGTTCGGCAGTCAGGGAATTGATCAGGATGTCCATATCCGAATTGGAAGAAGTGAAGGCATAGAAACCATTGCTGCCCGTTCCCAGCATATCCAGATTAATCATGGAATCAATCTTGCCAACATCTGCAAAAGACCTGTTGAGGAAATACCAGGCCCCGGCAAAAGTATCCGCCGAAGCTCCGAAAGCAACGAAGATGACAGAACGGCGGAGCAGTACTGAATTGGTCTTCACTATCCTTGCCAGCTCAATCATGGTAGCAAGTCCCGAAGCATTTCCATTGGCGCCATAATATATACGGTCAACCGTCCTTCCGTCAATGGTCATATTGTCCATCCCGAGGTTGTCAAGCCTTGCACCGACAACTATGTAGTTATCTTTCAATTTCTTGTCATATCCGGGGACAAAGCCTATGACGTTGCGCGATGTGAGGGTATCACCGTTTTCCATATTGATGCCGAACACATCTCCGCCTGCAGGGCTGACAAGGTCGACACCGTATTTTGTAAACATTGATTCCACATAAGCAGCAGCATCCTTCTCCCCCTGCGAACCGGCCCTGCGGCCTTCCATTGAAGCAGAAGACAATGTCCTGACATGTTCTTTCAGCGACAAGACTGTCTCACTGTCATATAAATCCTGATATGAAGAGCCGTCACGGAACTGAGCTGATGCGTCGACGGCAGAAAAGGCCATCAGCAAGATGGTGGTAATTGCAAAAAATCTGATCATTTGTTTATTCGTTTACGAGAACCCATACATCAGGAGGGCAGAACGACTCCTTACGTACTTTCTTCAGCGCCTCAGATGCATCGACCAGTGTATTGCACGGACATACCCCGACAGCATGCAGGCCACTTCTGAAGCTGATGAGAATCGGCGAATAGCCCAGTTCTGACGCTTCTCCAAGAAGTTTTTCCGCGTTCGGACGACTTCTGAATGAGCCGACTATTATGTGATATCTGGCCTCAAGTTTTGTAGTGAACAGGCCTCCCATAGCCGTAGGATTGAGGATTGTTCCCCCATTCTGCCTGATTACGTCAATGGCTGCAAGAGAATCGAGAACAGCCAGGGAATCCTTCAGAATCTGCTCCTGACGTTTGAGAGAGTCAATGCGTGCCTGATGGATGGCCTGCTCGGCGCGCAACACTTCGATTTTGCGGAGTTCTATATCTTCGCTTGTCGGGCGCCCGGCGAGCGTCCGGAAAAAATCACATCCGGTAAGAGTGAAAATGGCGGTGAGGCCCAGCAGAACAAAAGACTTTCTCATAATATCACGCAATAGCACAACACGCAAATTTAGCCAATTAATAATCAGGTACAAAATAAAAATGATATATTTGCATGGACAATAACCAACTGCAAGCCTTGCACCATTACAGGACATTCATACTTACAGCCCTCGCAGCACTTGCCGCCGCATCCTTGAAAGTTGCGCCGGCATGTCATGCTCAAATCGTGCCGGACAAAGTTGAATTTGCTCCCGAAAGGCCATTCGAAGTCAGGCCCCTTTATAAAAATGACACAGTGACCCTTGTCGTGCTCGGGGACATTATGATGCACCAGAAGCAGATAGATGCTGCCCATCGGGGAAGCGGGGAATATGATTTCAGTTCATATTTCAGCCTGATACACAATAAAATAGCAGAGGCTGACGTAGCCATTGGAAACATGGAGTTCACCCTCGCAGGCGAGCCCTATACCGGCTACCCCTGTTTTTCCGCGCCTGACAGTTTCGCTCATTACATTGCCGAATGTGGCTTTGACGTTTTCCTTTGTGCAAACAACCATATTCTGGACAAAGGCGGAAACGGAGCCCAAAGGACACTCCGCATATACAGGGATGCGGACTTGAAATACGGAGTAAAATTCACCGGACTGGCCGGAAACGGCGATGAACTTGAAGGCACCACTCCCCTTTTCGTCATTGCAAAAGGAATTAGGATAGCCCTTCTCAATTTCACTTACGGGACCAACAATTCAGGTTCAGCAGATGCTTTCCCGGCAGTCAACAGGCTCAGTGACAAAGATTTGATGGGAAAATCATTCCGAAAGGCAGCAAAGGCTGACTTTGTTCTGGCCCTGCCCCATTGGGGAAATGAATATGAACTGACACATTCGTCCGCCCAGAGGAAGATGGCGCAATGGATGATTGACAATGGTGCCGACATGGTCATCGGTTCACATCCCCACGTTGTCCAGGATGTGCAGACAATCGACGGGGTGAGGGTGGTTTATTCGCTGGGAAATGCAGTATCGAACATGAGTGCCGTTAACACCCAGCTGGAGCTGATGGCAACCGTCAGGATAATCCGGAATGGGAATGGGGACATTGAGGTCCCGGAGCCTGAACTCACATGGCTATGGTGTTCAAGACCAGGAGGTTATAACGACGGATATACAGTTGTGCCGGTGGAGGAATTCATCGGCAGGAAGCACCTTTGGAAGGGTGCCTGGGACTATGAAAAAATGATGGAAACATATTATAGAATCAAACAATAATATATGGCAAGAAAGAATATAAATCTCGAAGCAATCGACCCTGTGGAAATATATGGGGCAGCAAACAAGAATCTTGAAGCACTTTGTTCGTGGTTTCCGAACCTGAAGGTCATTGCAAGAGGTACAGAGATAATGCTTGATGGAGATGATAAGGATATTGAAGAATTCTCCACAAAACTCAATATGCTGATTCAGAGGCGTGAGCACAAGATGAACCTCACCCCTTACGATGTAGAGGACCTGTTCGACCAGGATGCCTCCCCTGACAGATTCAAGCTCAGGGGCGATGCCGTCATAGTCTATGGAAACGACGGGAAGCCAATAAAAGCCCGCAACCGCACCCAGCAGGACATGGTCAAGGCCTATTTTGAAAACGACCTGATTTATGCCATCGGACCTGCCGGAACCGGCAAGACCTACATTGCCATAGCATTGGCTGTCAGGGCATTGAAAAACAGGGAAATAAAGCGTATCATCCTCACCCGCCCGGCTGTCGAAGCCGGTGAAAGGCTCGGTTTTCTTCCCGGAGACCTCAAGGACAAGCTTGACCCATATCTCCAGCCACTGTACGATGCCCTCGGCGACATGATTCCACCTAAGAAATTGCAGGAATTCATGGCAGAAGGAACCATCCAGATTGCTCCGCTTGCCTATATGCGCGGCCGTACGCTCGACAGGGCATGCGTAATCCTCGACGAAGCGCAGAACACCAATCTCGGACAGCTCAAAATGTTCCTTACCAGAATGGGCTGCGATGCAAAATTCATCGTCACCGGTGACGCAAGCCAGATAGACCTGCCTAACAAAAGCGACTCAGGCCTGCTGCGCGGCATTGAACTGACAAAAAACATTAAGGGCATCTGTACAATCACCTTCCGAAATGAAGATATTGTCAGACACCCTTTAGTTTCAAAGATTGTCAAAGCCTTTGAAAAAGCTTAGACTACTGAATCTTTCCTTCCTTTACAATATTGCTGTATTTCTCGAATCCAGCCTCATATTTAGGATCTTTCTCACGGAAACGATAGCAGATATTCTTGAGGTATTCAGCGATGTTGATTCTGATGCTGTCATCCTTTGATACGTTGAATGCCTTCTCGAATGGCTCGTAAGCGCTCTCAAGGGCTTTCTCAAACTCTGCTACGAGAGCCATGTACTTCTTGTCGTCGAACTCGTTCTGAGCCTTGTCCTGGTATTCAAGGGCAAGTTCATAATAGAGGATACCTGCACCGATGTAACCGAACTCATAGTCAGGGTTGATGCCTGCGCAGCTATAGTAGGCTTTGATAGCCTCTTCAGTCTTGCCGAGCTGTTTGTAGATGTTACCCTCGACATAGTAGAGAGAAGCATTGTTCGGCTCGTTCTTCTTTGCGTGGTCGATAAGCTCGAAAAGCTTGTCAGGATCCTCGTTGTTCTCAAGATAGTAGTTGATAAGGCCGATGAGAATGCTCTGGCTCTCAGGGAATTTGGTGAATCCCTGCTCGAGAGTTTTCTTTGAGTTCTCCTTCTGGTCGAGTTTTGCGTAAACGTCAGCAAGTTTAGCGAAAACCTCACCGCCCTCATAGTAGTATCCGACCTCAAGGCATTTGTTGAAGAATGTGAGAGCCCTGTTGTAGTCCTGAGCTGCCCATGCGGTGTAACCTGCATTGTAAAGGGAAGTTGAGTCAACTTTTGAAAGCGGTGCAGTTGCAGCAGCATCAGCAGCTTTCTCGAATCCGACAGTTGCTTCCTTGAGGTTGCCAAGCATATAGGCATTCATACCATCCTCATAGTATTTCTTTGAGATAGTCTCAAGACCTGCTGCGATATCTTTGGTCTTGGTTGCCTTGATGTCAACTTCATTAGCCTTTACCTAAGCATCCTTTGCACATGCAAGCGCATCAGGATAAACTGGTTTGGTGACATTGATGAGCACGAGCTGACCGTTGCCGTTGAAATACAATTCCTTGTTTGAATAGATTTCCTTTGTGCAAGGCTCGCCATTGAGCTCAGCGTTAACTGTAGAAACAGGCTTCTCATTGCCCATGAGGAGCTTGAGCTCCTGCTGTGAAGCACCCACCCAAAGGGATCCGGCCGGTGCGTTATACGCATCAACATAAGTACTTGCGAGTTTGAGCCATGTAGCGACCTTCTCTGCTTTCTTAGGGTTCTCTGCAGCAGCTTTTGCAGCCTCAACAGCTTTCATTGCGTCTGCAGGACTCTTTACCTGTGCATCAGCCAGCTGTACGCCAGCGAACAATGCCAATGCGATCAAAATTTTCTTCATACTGTTTTTATTAAGGTTACTGATTATTATTCCTGGTTAGTAGTTCCCTCCTGACCTGCTTCCTGAGCGCCTTCCTGAGCACCTTCAATGCTGCCTTCCTGGCCTGCTTCAACGGAAGCATCCTGCGGCACGGCATCCGGAGCATCATCCTCGCTCTTGTTCACTGCAGACACGGCAGCAATCGAGTCGCCATCCTTGATATTGATAAGGCGCACACCCTGAGTTGCACGTCCGGCAATCCTGATGTCTGAAACAGCCATCCTGATAGTGAGTCCTGAACGGTTGATGATCATCAGGTCGTTCTCGTCCGTGACATTCTTCATGGCAACGAGCTCGCCGGTCTTGTCGGTGATATTCAATGTCTTGACACCTTTTCCACCCCTGTTTGTCTTGCGGTACTCCTCAAAGTCTGAACGCTTGCCATATCCGTGCTCGCTGACTACAAGAATGCTCTGTGCAGAAGCATCTTCTGCAGCCGGATCGTATGTAATCATGCTCACAACCTCGTCGTCATCGTCAAGATTGATGCCACGGACACCGGATGCCGTCCTTCCAAGGGCTCTTGCATCGCTTTCATCGAAGCGGCAGCAGCGTCCCTTGCGGCCTGCAAGCAGGATTTCGCTTGAACCGTTTGTGATAGCAGCATCCAGAAGCTCGTCTCCGTCACGTACGGTCACGGCTATGACACCGTTGGTCCTCGGCCTTGAATAAGCCTCGAGCGAAGTCTTCTTGATGATACCCTTCTTGGTACAGAGAACAATATAATTATTGTTTACATATTCCTCATCCTTGAGGTTGCGGACATTGAGATAGGTCTTGATCTTGTCATCCGGCTCGATATTGATGACATTCTGGATGGCACGGCCCTTCGAAGTACGTGTTCCCTCAGGAATCTCATATACCTTGAGCCAGTAGCACTTGCCGTTTTGAGTGAACAGAAGCATGGTACTGTGCATGTTGGCAACGTAAATATGCTCTATGAAGTCCTCATCCCTGGTTGCGCTTCCCTTCATTCCGACACCACCCCTGTTCTGGGTCTTGTACTCGGTGAGGGATGTTCTCTTGATATAGCCCATGTGGGAAATCGTAATCACGACATCCTCATCGGCGTAGAAATCCTCAGGATTGAATTCATCCGCGGAAAGTGCTATCTCAGTCCTTCTTGCATCACCGTATTTCTCCTTCATTTCCATTGTCTCATCCTTGATGATGCCCATCTGGAGTTCCTCGCTTGCAAGGACATCCTCGCAATAATGGATGAATTTCATCTTCTCGTCATACTCTGTCTGGAGTTTTTCTCTTTCCAGTCCAGTGAGCTGACGCAGCCTCATCTCAACGATGGCGGTAGCCTGTGCATCGGAAAAGTCGAAAGTAGAAATGAGCTCTGCCTTTGCATCCTCGACGGTCTTGGATGATCTTATAATGTTGATTATCTGGTCAATGACATCCAGAGCCTTGAGCAATCCTTCGAGGATGTGCGCTCTCTTGCGCGCCTTGTCCAGGTCGAATTTGGTCCTGCGGACAATGACTTCGTGACGGTGCCTTACGAAATATTTGATAAGGTCCTTGAGATTGAGAAGTCTCGGGCGACCGTTCACCAGAGCGACATTGTTGATTGAGAAGCTTGACTGCAGAGGAGTATATTTGAACAGGGTGTTCAGCACGACATTCGAGTTCGCATCCTTTTTCAGACGGATGATCACACGGACTCCGTCCTTCATAGTGGTCTCGTCGTTGATATATGCTATACCCTCAATCTTCTTGTTTTCAACAAGTTCGGCAATCTTTTCAATCATTTCCTTCTTGTTGACCATGTATGGAATTTCGGTCACCACGATGGTCTCACGTCCCGATTCACCGACCTCGATTTCAGTCTTTGAACGGATGACGATGCGGCCTCGGCCGGTCTCGAAAGCATCCTTGATGCCCTGATGTCCCTGGATGATACCTCCGGTTGGGAAATCAGGTCCTTTGATATAGTGCATCAATTCCTCGACAGTGATGTCAGGATTGTCGATATATGCACAGATTGCATCACAACATTCGCTGAGATTGTGCGGAGCCATATTGGTCGCCATACCTACGGCGATACCGGAAGCTCCGTTCAGAAGCAGAAGCGGCACCTTGGTGGGCAGAACCGTCGGCTCCTGAAGAGAATCATCGAAGTTATTCTGAAAATCTACTGTATCCTTATCAAGGTCAGCGAGTACTTCATCTGAAAGTTTAGAAAGCTTAGCCTCGGTATAACGCATCGCAGCAACAGGGTCGCCGTCCATGGAACCGAAGTTACCCTGGCCGAAAACCAGAGGATAGCGGAGGCTCCAGTCCTGAGCCATCCTGGCCATTGCGTCATACACACTTGAATCTCCATGAGGATGATACTTACCAAGGACCTCACCGACGATACGGGCAGACTTCTTTGTCTGGCTTGTATATCGCAGTCCCAATCCATCCATTCCGAACAACACTCTTCTATGGACAGGCTTGAATCCGTCACGCACGTCTGGAAGTGCCCTGGACACGATTACCGACATGGAGTAATCAATGTAGGCGCTCTTCATCTGCTGATCGATGTTGACTTGTTCAATCCTGCCTGAAATCACCTCGTTTTCTGTATTTTCCATATATAAGTTTCTATTTTTCCAACGTTATTGGCATATCTCCGCAAAGTTACAAAAATTTTAGTAATTTTGTGCAATCAACACCGACAAATATGGAAATCAATATATCAGACGAACTCAACTCAATCATTAATTATTCCCTCGAAGAGGCCATAAGGACAGGGAGTTACATAATAGCCCCCGACCACCTTTTCCTCGGTATAATCCGGCACAAGGAAAACACTGCCATGGATGCCCTCAGAGGTACCGGGGTTGACATTCCGGAGATGAAACAATTCATAGACAGCAAAGTTTTCACCAACCAGCAGACCACTTACTCGGAGACCGAAAACGTTTCCTTTTCGCGTGGTGCACAGAATGTACTGAGTTTCACTTTGATGGAAGCAATGCAGGTGCACAGCGCCCAGGCATCTTCCCAGCATCTTCTGCTTGCTCTCTGCAGGGCCGGAAACTCCTACGGAAGCACATACCTCAAGGATGTGGGAGTGGACCACAAGAGGATATACAGTTTCCTGCTTCGTAACTCATTGCTGGACAGCCAGGAAACGCCAAAAGACAATGATGCGGAAGATAATCAGGAGCACGAAGATGAGACTCCGCAAAAGGAACAGCCGGCAGCATCCAATAAGGAAACCTCCCCGCTGGAAGAATTCGGCTATGACATAACTCAGGCAGCGCGTGAAGGCAGGCTTGATCCCCTTGTCGGACGTGAGGATGAGATAATGAGAGTAATCCAGATTCTTGGACGCCGCAGGAAGAACAACCCGATGCTGGTGGGCGACCCGGGAGTGGGGAAATCTGCCATTGTGGAGGGCATCGCCATCAGGATTGAGAATGGGAACATTCCACCTGTACTTGCGAATAAAAGGCTGATTTCCTTGGATTTAGGCTCAGTTGTCGCAGGAACGAAATACAGAGGCGATTTTGAAAAAAGGCTTAAATCCATCATAAGAGAAGTGTCGTTGAATCCTGATGTAATACTTTTCATCGATGAATTCCATACAACTGTGGGTGCCGGCGGAGCATCCGGAAGTCTAGATGCGGCAAATCTGCTCAAGCCGGCCCTTGCCCGTGGCGAAATCCAGTGTATCGGAGCCACGACGACTGAGGAATACCGCAAGATTGTCGAGAAGGACGGGGCCCTCAACCGAAGATTCCAGAAAATTACCGTGGAGAGGACTGACATCCCCCATACGGTTTCGATTCTTGAGAAGCTGAAGGATAATTACGAGAAGTACCACAATGTAATCTATACTGAAGAAGCTCTCGAAGCCTGCGTGCGTATGTCGGAGAGATATATCACGGACAGATGCCTGCCTGACAAGGCAATCGATGCCATGGATGAAGCCGGCTCTATGGTAAGACTTAAAAATCCGAAAAGGAAATCGGAGGTCACAGCGGATGACGTTGCTTCGGTCATATCGGAAATGACCGGCATACCGTCCGGGAAGATTGCCCAGAGCGAGGGCAGCAAGCTGATGAAAATGGGCATCATGCTCAAATCCAAGATAATAGGTCAGGATGAGGCCGTAGAGAAAGTGATAAGGGCAATACGGAGGAACCGTGCCGGAATCAAGGACCCGGACAAACCGATCGGTACCTTCCTTTTCATGGGCCCGACTGGAGTCGGAAAGACTCATCTGGCCAAGTCAATTGCAGAGTATCTCTTTGATTCAGAGGAGAATATGATAAGGCTCGACATGAGCGAGTATATGGAGAAGTTCAATGTTTCCCGCCTTATCGGAGCGCCTCCGGGCTATGTGGGTTTCGAAGAAGGAGGACAGTTGAGCGAACGTGTGAGGAGGAAGCCATACAGCGTCGTGCTTCTGGACGAGATTGAAAAAGCCCATCCGGATGTATTCAACATCCTGCTTCAAGTCATGGATGAAGGAAGGCTTACGGACAGCAATGGCAGGACTGTAAGTTTCCGCAACACAATCCTCATCATGACTTCCAATGTCGGAAGCCGCGAACTTGACGACTACGGCAGCGGGCTGGGATTCAGCACCTCTGTACGGAATGTGGACAACAATCGCAAGGCCGTACTCGAAAAGGCTCTCAAGAAAGCTTTCCCTCCTGAATTCATCAACAGAGTTGACGAACAGATAATGTTCAAACCCCTCACAAGGGATGACATCGGAAAGATCATCGACATCGAGCTGAAAGACTTGAAAAAACGTATCCTGGAGACAGGGTATGAACTCAACGTGACGCCTTCAGCCAAGAAATTCGTGGCAGAGAAGGGCTTCAACCCCAATTTCGGTGCAAGACCGCTCAAGAGGGCTATCCAGAAATACATTGAAGACCCTGTGTCAGAGTTCATTATATCTGACCGCATCCTTTCAGGCAAGACTAAGACGCATCGCGCTGCCAAGGCCGGGAATCCTGTTGCCGAGAAAGTCAGGCTGAAAGTTGGTCTGTCTCGTACGGGTGCTGACACCATTGTCAGCAAGGCTTATGTCCATGACCTCGAGTTCCATATCGTCGATCATGCCAACGAGGGCTCTGAATGATTCTTCTGAAGAGAACATTGAACTGAAGTTTGATAGATTCTTTTTCATGGCTTTTTGTTTTTGTTGATGCAAAGGTAGGTTGTCATTGTACCAAAGTACAGCACAAGCTATAATTTTTAATAAAAAAAATGACAAAACTTGTAATATTTGATCTGGACGGCACCCTTCTGAATACAATAGAGGACTTGGGAAGGGCCTGCAACCATGCTCTGGCGCAGTGTGGATTTCCCGTTCGCCGGATGGATGAATACAATATGATGGTGGGAAGGGGCATAATGAACCTTTTCCTGAATGCTCTTCCCGATGGGGAGAAAACCATGGATAATGCGTTAAGAATGAGGGAGTTCTTTGTTTCTTACTACAGCGAGCACGGGAGCGATTTCACTGTGCCTTACCCTGGTATTCCTGAACTTCTGGACAATTTGACGTCCCGAGGTATTTCTTTGGCAGTGGCTTCGAATAAATACCAGCAGGGGACGGAGCATCTGATCAGGCATTATTTCGGGAAATACGAGTTTGTGAAAATCCTCGGACAGAGGGATGGCAAGCCAATCAAGCCTGATCCTGGAATCGTGAGGGAGGCAATGGAGGGAGTGAGCGGAATCGGCCTTGACGAGGTGGTATATTGCGGAGATTCAGACGTAGATATGATGACCGGTAAGAATGCCGGGGTGAGAACCATCGGTGTGACATGGGGGTTCCGTACAAGAGATGAACTCCTCGCCCATGACCCATGGCTTCTTGCTGAAACCCCCGCCGACATCGCCAACGCCATATAATAACTGTCATTTCAACAACTGTCATTTCGACTGAACGAAGTGAATGGAGAAATCTAAAATGGAAGAAAGATCAACAGACAAATTAGCCAGATACATCCTCCTGGCAAGTGGAGCAGCAATCACCGCCGCAATTTGCTGGTATTTCAAGAACATCCTCATATACATCCTGATAGCGGTAGTAATGTCATTGATAGCCAAGCCGATAAAAAAAGGCTTGAGAGCAATTTGCATAAAAGGAAAGAGAATGCCTGAATGGCTTTCGGCAATATTGTCAATGGTCATCATCATAGGAGTATTCTTCTCAGTAATCACCCTGATTATCCCTGTGGTCAGCAGCATAATCAAAGGCATTTCACTGGAAAACATCGAAAATGCCGCCCGCTACATCGCTGTCCCTCTGAGCGACCTCAACCAGTTCCTCAGGGATACATTCCCTCAATTGGGCAAGTCGTTCAGAGTAGAACTCGCTCTGGCCCAGGAACTTCAGAAAATGCTCGATGTATCCATCTTCTCATCCATGATCGGATCGGCAGCCAACTTCGTAAGCAGTTTCGGAGTAGGTCTGTTCTCAGTAGTGTTCATCGGCTTTTTCTTCATCAGGGACGAACACCTGTTCGGCAGAATGATTTCAGCCCTTGTCCCTGACAAGCATGAGAATGATGTGTTCAAATCCCTTTCAGACATCAGCCATCTGCTTTCGAGATATTTCAGCGGACTCGTCATAGAGATGGCAGGAGTAGGTCTGCTCAACTTCCTCGGACTCTTCCTCGTGGCAAGACTCGGATTCAATTCTGCTCTTGGAATTGCCTTCCTGACCGGCATCCTGAACATTATTCCTTATGTCGGCCCGCTCGCAGGAGGAGTGATTGGAACTATACTCGCACTTGTGCTGAAATACAGCAGCGTCGTACCGGTGGGCCTGAATGTAAGTTTCGGATTCTTCTGCATAATCCTCATTGCGATATTCTGCGTCACCCAGTTGGTGGACAATTTCCTGTTCCAGCCTATTATTTACTCGAACAGCATAAAAGCCTCACCGCTTGAAATCTTCATCGTATTGCTCATGGCAGGTCATATCGGAGGACCGCTCGGAATGATTATCGCCATCCCTAGCTACACCGTGATAAGGGTAATAGCATTCAGGTTCTTCAGCAATGTAAAGGTAATCAGGAGGCTGATGCAGAAAAGTGAAAAAATACAGGAGGGATAAACATGAAACCATTGATTATCAAGATATTCACTCTTGTCTCAATTCTGCTAGCAACAGCAGTTCATGAAGGATTTGCTCAAACTGTCACCGAGCCTGACGCGACATACCTCTATGCAAAAAGGGACACATGCGACCTGTTCATGAGCGTCTATGAGCCATCAGCGACGGCACTGGAAAAAGAAGGCAAGCCACTTGTACTGTTCATGTTCGGAGGCGGATTTCAAGAAGGAAACCGGGACTCAGAGTGGTATCAGGAATGGTTCAGTCAACTCAACACCAATGGGTACCGTGTCATTTCAATTGACTATCGTCTGGGGCTTAAAGGAGTGGAAGACAGCATATCAGCCAAGGCATCAAGGCTTGGAAATGCCATACACATCGCAGTGGAGGATCTGTTCAGCGCGACAGAATTCATTATTGACAATGCCGAAAGTCTGGGCGTGGATCCTGAAAGAATCGTAATCAGCGGC
>JBJFDE010000009.1:0-3375 GCA_051889855.1 Candidatus Cryptobacteroides sp.
AAGCAAAATATCCTGTTCTTTACCTGCTTCACGGAGCTGGCGGAGACGAGGAAGCTTGGACTTCAATGGGACGCGCAGCACAGATTCTTGACAATCTCATCGAGAAAGGTCTTGCAAAACCTATGATCGTTGTCATGCCTAACGGCAACCCTGGCCAGCAGGCTGCATGTACTCTCAACCTTCCTGTAAAGGATATCAACTGGCGTGACCCTGCCTTTGCAAACGTATATGTAAAGAGCCTTTGCGAGGAGATTGTTCCTTTCATCGAGAAGAACTTCAGAGTAAATGCAAAACCTGAGGCACGCGCTATCGCAGGTCTTTCAATGGGTGGCGGACATACCATCTCTGCTTCTGCACTCTATCCTGAGCTCTTCGACTATATCTGCCCTCTGTCTGCAGCAGGCGGAATGACAGTCGATCAGGTGAAAGCCCTCAAGAAAGCAGGTGTGAAACTGTATTGGATCGGATGTGGCAAGGCAGACTTCCTCTTCGAAGGAAACAACAAGCTTGACGCAGTTCTTACGGAAGGCGGCCTTGAGCACACATATTTCGTAAATGAAGGCGGCCATGTATGGTACAACTGGAGACAGTATCTGAACATCTTTGCTCAGCTTCTGTTCAAATAGGAATTGAATTGTGCTTTTATCTAACAGGGTGGTTGTCACTAACCGACAGCCACCCTGTTTTATTTGTCAGATTGAGCTTGGAGGTATTCCGAACTTGTTCTTGAATGACCTGGAGAATCCTGTAAGTGTGGAGAATCCGACACGATATGCGACTTCACTTACATTGAAATCACCTGTTTTCAGCATTTCCATTGCTCTGTTGAGTTTGTAGTCAGTAATAAATGTGATAGGGGAGACTCCATACATGGTCTTGATTTTTGTAAAAAGACTTGTACGGCTCATATTCAGTTCCCTGGCCATTGTCGTGACATTGAATTCGTCATCAGAAATATGCTCTTCCATTATTTCATGCACTTTCTCGATGAATGCCTTGTCGTGGCTGTTAAGGTTCAGGCTGTTGTCATCACTTTGGACATCAATTTCTTTGGAAGAAGTCTTTTCCATCAGTATGGCATTCATCCTTTTTCTGTTTTCAATGATATTCTCAACAGTTTTCTTCAATAAAACAGGATCGAAAGGCTTCTTAATATAGGCATCTGCTCCGCTGTCCAGTCCCTGCAACTGGCTCTCAATATCGGCTTTTGCAGTCAGCAGAAGCACTGGCAGATGACTCAGTTCCTCGTTGGTCTTTATATCATGGCATAGTGACAGACCATCTTTGAAAGGCATCATTATGTCACTGATAACAAGGTCAGGGACAGATACTTTGAGACATTCCACCGCTTCATTTCCGTTTGAGGCAAGGATTACATTGTAGTCTTCAATGAACAGGTGCTTGATATAGTTGGCAAGTTCTATATTGTCTTCTGCCACAAGTATGCTGAAAGACTTGATGCCGCTGGTACCGTCGTTTGCAACGATTGCATTGTCATTGTAATTATCCTCATCGAGGATTACCTCAGAGGCAGAATATGATGCTTTCCTTGCAGGTACGGTTATGGTAAAAATCGAACCTTTCGGAACATTCGGAGAGACAGTAATCAAGCCATGATGCATCTGGATGAGTTCCATTGCATAATTGAGTCCGATACCGTATCCTGAACTCCTTCCATCCTTTTCAGCTCCCGCCCTTTCATATCTGTTGAATATCCTTTTGATATTCTCAGGTGAAATTCCTATTCCATTGTCGGATACCATGATGACAAGATTGTCCTCGGATATGGCAGCTTTGACGGAGACTCTGCCACCTTCTTCCGTATATTTGACCGCATTGCTTAGGATGTTGAAGAATACCCTTTCAATGATTTCTCTGTCGCAATATGCCTTCAGATTGTCAGGAATATCCAGATTGACAGTCAATTCCCTTTGTTTGAAAATATATTCAAAGCTGAAAATCATGCCTTTGAGCAATGTGGCAACATCTGATTTCACGACTTTCAGACTGTCTTTTTCGTGGGAATAGAATTCAAGTATCTCGTCCGTCAATTTCATCATCCTTTCGGTGTTGTGCACAACGAGGGACAGGAGATAATTATCCCTTGAATTCATTGAGTTGTTCTGGGATAGCTCCTTGACAGGGCCGTAGATAAGGGAGAGAGGAGTCCTGTATTCATGTGAAATATTGGTAAAGAAATCGGTTTTTTCCTTTGCAAGGGATTCTACAAGAAGTTTGTCATGTTCAGCCTGTTCGATTCTTCTTCTGCTGACCCTGTTGTTCCTTATGAATACAGAACAAAGGACAATGACTGCAAGGGCCAATATATTGTATGTAATGATGGCTGCAGTGCTCAGCCATATAGGAGGTTCAACCTTGAAACTATATGTCAAAGTGTCCTTGTTCCAGATTCCGCTTGAGTTCTGGACATTCAGTTTCAATGTGTATTTTCCTTTTCTCAAATCCGAGAAACTGATTCTCGTGGATGAACCGATATTTACCCAGTCACTGTTGTACCCCTCCAGCATGTATCTGTAAGTCAGTTTTGTACCAGGGTCGAAGTTCATTGAAGAATAATAGAATGAAATGACATTCTTTCCATGTTCCAGCACAAGAGGGTTTTCTATGTTCCTTACAGCTTTTCCATTCAGTATGATTCCGTCCAGGATGACAGGGAAGGTTTCTGAATTGTAATCAATGTTATCCTTGAATAAAGAGAGGTGGAACATGCTTCCGAAAATGACATAACCGTCATCCGTGCATAAACAATTGTTTGTTATGTAATCGGAATATATGCTCTCAGGGTTTCCCACCAATGTAACGTCTCTGGTGGTTCTGTCAATCTTGTAAACCTCACAGCGTGAACTCACCCATATATTGCCGTGTCTGTCCCCTGTTATTGACCTTGTGGTATTGTCCGGAAGTCCGTCCTCCATTGTCAGATGTTCCATGGTTTTTGACACAGGATTATATATGCTAATGCCTGAACCTTCGGATCCTATCCACAACAGTCCTTCTTCATCTTCATACAGACATTCCGGATCCTTTACTGAAACAGGCATTATCTTGATGAATCCGTCTTTGTCGTAAAACCATATATTGTTATTCTCCAGGAAATATGTCAGCCCCCTTTCAGTTGTGCCGCAGAACCAGAATTGGGGATAACGTTCAGTGTGTGTTATGGTTGCCGTGTTATTACTGTTGATATGCAGGATTCCGTTGTTCTGGAGCAGATAGATTCCACCGTCATTATCTTTCCACAATGAGGTTGAATTCTCCACGGCGAATGACGAAAGCAATCTCATCCGTTCTCCTTCAATCTTGTATTTGCACAGGGTGTTCCTGTTTTTCATCAACCACAGTTCGGACTTTCCG
>JBJFDE010000010.1:0-12412 GCA_051889855.1 Candidatus Cryptobacteroides sp.
AGACTGTACGTCATCCCATCCTCATGGACTTTCAGTCAAGGAAGACGGATCATACAGTTTCTACTCAAGCTCTGACATGTACATCGTCAGAGGAAAGAAAAAAGCCATTCTTATTGACTTGTCCAATAACGTTCAATGGGCAGAAGGAGCAGACCAGGCCCTCAGGACCATATTCTACTCACGTGCAGGCAAAAGGGACAAGATCATAACTGTCACCCATAACCATGGCGACCATACAGGAATGAGCTATGCATTTACCAATGAACCGGACATAACATTCATGTTGCCGGAGAATGATTTCCAGAACGATACCATTTTCCCACAGGACAGAATCCTGCTCAGGGACCGCGACTGCATAGACCTTGGTGGAGAGACCGTGGAATGTGTGCAGTGCGAAGGTCATACACCCGGCTCAATGGTATTTTTCCTCAAAGGACACAACTGTGCCTTCTCGGGAGATGCTTTCGGCTCCGGAACAGGTGTCTGGATCTTCGATGCCAAAGGATTTGACAATTACAGAGCTTCCATTTCACGCCTTGTCGAATATCTCGACTCTCCGGAGGCGGGAATAGACCCGGCAATATTCAAGTTCCACGGAGGACATACCTACCAGAACTCAGGCTTTGACCTTGGAGTACAGACCATACGTGATGCCCAGGTGCTCAATGAGCAGATATGCAAAGGCACAGCCCATAGCGAATCGACCAAGGTCGGTTTCTCTAACATGGACATTACGTTCAAATATGGTCAGGCCATGCTCGTGTGGAATAAGGCAGCAAGCGAGGAATATGCCGCTGCTTCAGCGCAATAATCCCAGCTCGCCGATTATTCTGTCCATACCGGCATATTTGTCCAATGTCCAGAGAATGAAGCGGATATCTACGCATACGCAGCAGTTGTAGCCTGGTATGTAGGCCGCATCCGAAGCCAGGGATTCCTTGTTGCCGTCGAATGCAAGACCGATCAGACGTCCGCGCGAATCCAGTACGGGACTTCCGGAATTACCTCCGGTTATGTCGTTGTCAGTAAGGAAATCGACCGTAAGGCCGGTTTCCTTTTCATATAGTCCGATCTGTCTGCCGTTGAGGGAAAATTCGTATGAAGACGGGTCGTATTTCTCCAAAATTCCGGCTGTGGTGGTCTTCCAGTCACAAATCACACCATCACGCGGCTCCAGCATGCAAACCTGTCCGTAACTTATCCTCATTGTCGAATTGGCATCCGGATATTGTACAATGCCCCTGTCAAGTCTTTCCCTGTACAGCTCCCGGGTGTAATCCTTGCTTACGGCAACGATGTCATGTTTGCCCTCTATCATCTTTTGCTTCGCGGAGGTGAAGTCGGTAATCTTGACACTCATGATGAACTTGGCGAGAGGATCATTGAGTATATCGTCCTTGGTGACATCTCCCGATTTCAGCCTTTCAATGCCTTCCTCGGACGTAAATAGACTGCTGCTCCAAAGTTCATCAGCAATTGCCTGATAATCAGTTCCGTGTTTTTCAAGCAATGCCCTCTGGGAATCGGAGAAATAAGCACAGTCCACGTTCTTCAGATACTCTCCGATTGAATACGACATCAAATCCTTCTCAACCCTGAGGTCAATCTCGTCGTAACCGCTCAAAATATAGTCAGGCAGACCCTTCTGCTGGTGTGCGTTCCAGGCCTTGCGCATGATAAGACCTATTCTTGTGCCTCTGATGAAAGTCTCCCGATAATAACATTTGCTGAATTCAACATCCTCAACATCAGCATATATCTTCCTCATAAGCTCAGCATAATCCTGAATTTTTCCGCCGAAATCCGCCTCCATTTCCCTTTTGGCAGATGCCACATCGAAACGTTTGAAACACAGGGCTTCTCCGCATCCAAGTTCCTGCATATTGCTCAATGAAAAATAATAATCAGAGTATTTCAGACGGATTGAATCATCCTTGTTCATCCATGAATTGATTATTTCCATCTGTTTTCCCCTGAGGGTGGTTGTAACCGGCAAAGTCACTTTTTCCTTGAATCCGACCTCGGCACTTGAAGAATATCTGTCGGTCTTTCCGGGATAACCTATGACCATGGTATAATCACCCCTCTGGTATCCGTCAAGCGAAATATCGAGCTTCTTCCCCGGTTTCAGTGGTGTGCCATCTTCGGAATAAACCCTGTAAAGAGCAAAATCACACTTATGCTGGGGCCATTCCCAATTGTCGATGTCACCGCCAAAGGCCGCCATCGACACCGGAGGGGCGGCCACAAGCCTGATGTCCCGATAGACCTCATACATGGCCATATAATATTTTGAACCGCTCCAATACGATGAAAGGATGGCCTCCAGACCGCTTTCTCCGGACCATTTCTTTTCAAGAATGGAGCCGATTCGCCTCATTCCGGTGACATGGCCCTTCTCTTTCTCCGAGCGTATCAGACCGGCCACTTCATCTGTAACATCCACGACCTTTTTAAGCAGATAAATGCTCTTTCCCGGGATACGGACCTCCTCTTGTGAGGTCATGGCCCAGAAACCTTCTTCAAGGTAGTTGTGCTCCGGGGTGCTGAGAGCATGGATATCGCTGTAGGCGCAATGGTGATTGGTGATTACAAGCCCCTTGTCTGAGATGAAACTGCCGGTGCAGCCGAATTCCATGCTCACTACCGCGTCGGACAGTGATGCTCCGGGAGCATCGGCATTGTAGATTTCCTTGGCGGAAAGCGCAAGGCCGCGCTCCTGCATCTTTTTCTCAAGCGCCGAGTCTATCATGTGGATCATCCACATGCCTTCGTCAGCGCTCATTTTCAGGCAGCACAGGACTGCAATTAATATTATTGATATTCTTTTCATTGTTTCTATTCTGTCATGTCGAGCGAAGTCGAGACATCTAATTATCAGGATTGTATGTACGACAGATTCCAGGAGTCTTGAAAGACAATTTGGCCGGAGTCTCCCTCACATCATCCTTTGAATAAGTTATGGTCCAGGTATCCATCGTAAGCAGTTCCCAAACCTTGTCAGATGTCATAGGAGCTGCAAACCTGACCTGAATGGCAGGCATAAGGTCTGCATTGAGATTGAGATAAACACCTATTATTCCATCATGTTTTGAAAGGTGGTTGCTTACAAAAGGCATATTCCTCAGGATGATAGGCTTCTCATAATTAGGATCCGCAATCTCGTAGATGAACTGCTCCTTATCCTTGTTCTCTTCCACACGGCTCTTGAACTCAGCCTTGAAAGGATTGAACATCAGTCTTATGAACTCCTCAACCGGCATCTGCCCCACTTCATCTTCCATCCTCACAAACTCATAATCCACCTCAGTCAACTTGGTGCCGCCGCCATGTACCGGCATCTCCAAAGTCTTCATTTCCACTATGTTTCTGAACCAGTCAGCATCAAGATTTTCAGAAGGATCCATATAAACCCTCACAATCAGAGGGCATGCAAACTCGCTTTCAAGACCATAAATCTTCTTGCCGGTGAGCCTCATCTGCAATCCGAGATAATTGATATCCATCTTGTCGTACATTTTCTCCACGCGGATGGTAACAATTTTCACCATAGGAACCTGGGCTGGATCAGGAGTCTGGACACGGAATTTCGAAGGAACATAGATTGCTTCACGAATCTTTTCAGGGTCTGTTACCTGAGGGTCATAGAGAATCTCAGCCTCATGCTTGTTCACGTATGTCTTCACACCATAAACGCCAGGTATCTTTTCAAGTTTTGCCTTGAACGCCATGGAACTTCCATAACATTTCACTGAACGCAGACCATCCATCCTTACGGTTTTAAGTGCACTCTCATCAACCACCTGCACGGTAGAGCCATCTTCGGCGGTCTTTTCGAGCCCCCATTTCATATCAATGGTAGGAAGTTCAAATCTTCCGCCAGCCCACATTCCGAAGGCCACCAGAACCACGGTCAAAACAGCAGGGACATAATTCCATGCCTTACCTTTCACACGTTTTGAAACGCCGATTTTCAAAGCTCCGGTCGAGCATGCTGCAACGCAGTCACCGCAAAGAGTGCAGTCAACAGAACAGATTTTGCCGTTATTGAAAGCCTTGACATCGATGTGCTGAGGACATTTGCGGTTGCAAAGACCGCATTTGTTGCACAAATCCTCGTCCTTCATCACATGAAGCAACTGGAGCTTAGGCCTTGCATTGAATATTTCCAGCAGATACCCCAGCAAGCAGAATCCTCCAAGCAGCACGGCCCATGGAATGTTTGCACCAAGAACGTCTGAAACGAAATACAAACCGAAGAGGACACCGATCCAAAGCCAGAATTTAAGTGAATTCGAGATGGCACCCAGCGGACAGAGATACTTGCACCAGAACATGTCGATGAAGAAGCTGCCGAGAACCACACAAACAAGGGATACGATTGACATCCAAAGAGTTATCTCTCCCTTGAATCCGGTTGCCACTGCATAGTACGGGTCGAGATTCTTGCAGAACAGCTCACTCGCCCCGACAGTATTGTAGAAAATCCAGAACAACAGGACATATTTGAAAATACGGAGAATCTTGTCAGCAATGCTTCTGTTCTTTACCCTTATCCCCTTGAGGTGCAGTGCTTCACGAGCCTTGCCCAGCAGGTCCTGGACAGTCCCCAGCGGACAGATATAGCCGCAGAAAAGCTTGCTGAACAGCACTACTGCCGCAGCCAGCACAAGACCCATCATCACCTGAAGGGAAGACATTGAACAAGGAAGGCTGTTGTTTGCAAGATAGGTCGAAAGCGCCTGAAGACCGCCGAACGGGCAATATTTCTCCGGATCGGCCGGCTCCGCAAACTTGATGAGCCCCGACAGTACAACGACGATGGCCACAAGCACGCCCCACTGAAGAAGGTACTTCGGCCAGTTTTTCTTGATTATGTTATTTCTGGACATAATATAAGGTTTTTCCGGTTATTTGTCTTTGATGCAGCGTAACGGACATGCCCCGTTGCTGTGAGGCAGGTATGCGATACTCATTCTGCCGAGGGGATAGGCTGATGACGTGAATGTCGTCATAAGGACTCCAAAGTTGTATTTTATCTCAGATGGATTGCTTGCATTTCTGGTCATGGCTGTGGATGTCATGAGGTAGTTGGTTGCAGTGTTTCCGTAATATTCTTCAACAGAGCAGTTTTTGCTTGAGAGAACAAGGGTCTGGTACTTGTTGTTGGCAATCATGCCTCCGAAGGTGAAATTGAATCCGGCTTCATCGAATTTTGCTAAAGTGGAATATTTGACCGAAGCATCCCAGAGAAATGCCTGTTCATCGGTCTGCGCCGTGGTTTCTCCAATGATTTCATTTTTATTGGAATATCCGCACAGACTATAATGTTCTTCTCTTGAAGGTATGTGCCATCCCTCAGGACAGATGCCCCGGGCACCTTCAAATGAACTGAAATTGTCGTCATTGAGGCTGACCCCTCCGAGTGCCGTCTCAATCCTGTACAGATAGCCCTTTGCCTTGATTGAAGCATTGTCTGTCAAAGCGGTAGCTGTTGTTCCGTCAGAGGTGTATGGGTAGAAGATACTTCCTGATGAAGGATCGGCAGATGGTGACTGGCCCATAGGGAGGAATGCCAGATTTGAAGCCATCCATGTACGTCCGTCAATTTCAACGGTATTGTAGCGGACTCCGTCATAGATAAAATAACCGTCATGCTCCTCAAACGGGACTTTATAGTCTCCCGAGTCAAGACTTCCGCCGTCTGTCCAGTCAACGATTTCTCCGGAAATGCCTGCTGTAACCTGCTCGGCGGTTACGGTTGCCGTAATCGTGTAGGCATAGCCTTGTTTGAGACTTGCATTGCTGATTCCGGAAAGGATAGTGCTTCCGTTCTTAACTTTGACACAGAGGCCGAAGCTGGAAAGGTCCTGAGGTACCAGAACGGCACTGTAGAGTTTTCCTGCGGTAATTTCTTCAGCAGTAATATCGACTGGAGAGGCGTCTTTCATGACGGCGACAGCAAGGCTCCCGTCTTCGTTGAATGACAGGCTCGCTGTCGGAATTACGTTCTTGATCTGGACGCTTTCTATCTCGACATCAAAATTTGCCTTGATTACGACATTGATCTGGGACAGCTGATGATGGAATTTGGCAAGAACGGCATTTGAAGAAGGGTAAACTCCTTTTTCAACGGCCAGCATGAAGTCAGAGGCTTCGGTGCCTTTGCTCTGGTCAAGCGCAACGGAGAACGTGGAAGGAAATCCAGCTTCATTATAAGGATACCAGGCTGTAACGGTACATTTGGATGCCCCGTCCTTGTACCATTTCAGGTCTCCGGCAAAGCAGTTGCCGTCATAGGTCATCATTTCGTTTGAAGCATATATGCTGCCGCCTTCCTCCATTTTAATGTTCACGCCAATCCTGTCATTTTCGCGGAAATTGAGCGAAAGCGCCTTGGTAATTATCGGGGTCAGCCTGACCTGCATTTCAACAGGAACGTCTTCAACTTTGTTGCAGGAGGTCAGGGCGGATAGTCCTGCAAGCAAAGCAATTATTAATTTCTTATTCATGATGATATTATTTTTCATTAAAACTCATATCCAAGTGCAAATTCTCCCTTGATGCGGTTGGCTCCGGGAAGGACGCTGATTCCAAAGGCACGGACATAACCAGCCTCAAGGCGGACATACATGCCCCTCCAAATATTGCACCGTCCGTTTATTCCCATATTCAGCCGTGGCGCCTTCTGGTATTCCACGTATTTTTCATCCCATTCTGCAAGATGAAAAGGCTCTGAAACGACTCCGCTGTCAATATCGGCCTGGCGGCTTGTCTGGTTTACACTGCCAATTCTTCCCCCGGCCAGAATGCCGACATTGAATCTTCCCAGTATGCGGTTGTACCCGACATTGAGCTGTCCGCAGCTTGTAAAGCGTTCATTTATGAACGGGAACAAGCTGAATGATGCGCTCGACCGGAAACCTCCGGAAAGTTCAGCGAATGCGCGGTTTGCCCCATCTTCATATTTGTATAACACTCTTGCATCCGCCTGGTCATAATGCAGGATTGGTCGGGAAGCTATTTCCTGATAATATGTAACTCCGCCTTCGTTATATTTGTCAAGGACGCTTTCATTGTTGTCAAGGCGTTTCCAATTGACCTGTGCATGAAGGGTGTGCAACGCTTTTCCGGAGCTTATCGAACCGCCGGCATCCAATCTGACCAGATGGGAAGGGAAACGGAACCACACCTGTTGCTTTTCTCCGACACGGCCTGTACCATAGCCATAATCCACGGCAACGTAGAATCGTCCGGACTGAAGCTGGATTCCTTCTCCATAAATCAATTCCCTGACAGGAAAACCATTGACACCTGCCTCGGAAAGATGAATGCCGCTTCCGTCCCAGATTTCATATTGACCGTACAAGAGACCCTTGTCCAGGAATGCCTGATAGGTGTCCTTGCTGCCAATCTGCCGGGCAACTGGGGTGTCGGAATTCTTGCTGAAAAGCAGGTTGAAACCAGCTGAGAAATCTCCCCTGTGCCAGACAAGACCGGGAGTGATGCTGAAATCCAGAAAATAGTTGCTGTGCCTCAGATCCTTTCTCTTGGAATAGTTCGCCGAAGTGAAATCAATGCCGGCTCCGATTCTCCAGTTCGTTGCAACGTCAGCGGAAATGGCCCCTGAAAAAGCATAGGTCTGCATATTTTTCTTCCCCGGAGTGAACTCAAGCACATCCACGGGATAATATCCCGGTCTTACCATCATTGAGCCGCACATCCGGTCTCCCTGCATCTGGTCGAATGAGAATGAACCCTCAAGCGAGATATCCTTATAATGTACTAGAGCATAGGTTCTGGCACCGGCATTCCAGGAAAGGGGAGCCTCCCAGGTCTGCCTGAATCCACCAGCTGCAAGTCCTGCATACACTTCTGCATAGGCTGTCCTCGCGACACTTGTATCCTGACGGATACCGGCAGGGTTAGGGGAATCCAGCCACATGTTGACAGGATTCTGAGCATGAAGGCTCATGGATGCCATTACGAGAATGGCCGATATGACAGTCCTATTCACGTAATGATTGTTTTTCAAGTTCAACAAAATCTGCAGATGAATTGTTCGTATCCACGAGTATTTCAAATCCTTCGGCCTCGCTTGCCTGTTCATCCTTCATTCTTGCAAGGGAGAGGGAGTTGAAGGTGGACGAGAGAGTGGCATATCCTGCATCGAATATATCAGACAGGCGTTTCTGATTTGAGGATGAAGAACCGTCAAATACTTCAACTGCATCTATAACCCAGTCAGCAGGGCAGGCAAGGGCTTTGGCACCGTTTGTGGCACCTGGAATCGGGATTATGCCACCGTCGCCGTTGATGAAATCCTCGATGCTCATTCCTTTTGCCCGGTACAGCACGACTACAGGGGAGGCAAGCGAAATCATAGTTGCATTGATGCTCGGATTCGTCTTGACAAGACATTTCAGGATTCTCTCCTGCCTGATGGCCGGTCCCGGAACCGGATTGAATGCCTTGTTCGGGAAGAGGTTTGCATCATACATGACAAAGTAGTCCTCCCTGTTCAGGTTCACGGACAGAGGATAGGTGGCGGCATGATCAATTGCACCTCTGATGCACAGAACGGCATCTTCTCCCGGCTTAAGTGGGAAGGTCTTGCCATCACCGGAAAACTGCCAGACAGCATCGGCAATCGGAACAAAATCCGGAAGAGATACCGAACCGTCCTCTCCCTTTATGAGGAATGGATTTGTCGCCGTGGCATTGTATGGCACCATTGTTCCGAAACACAGGCTGTCAAGATACTGGATGTCGGAACCATTGTTATGTATGATGACATACTGGTCTGCCTGATATGTCCCTTCTGCCGGGCTTTTGCGGCATCCTCCTGAATAAATCTCCTTGATGACAAGGACTCCGGCCTTGGAGTGTTTCAAAATAATTTCGGCAGATACCGTATCCGGGCTGATGATGACACGGTCAAGAACGGCATTGAAAATATGGGAGTCTATCCTGTCATTTACGCTGAACCTGTACAGGCCCCTTGGCAGGACGAAGGTTGCCGTGCCCTCAGAATCTGTATATCGTGTATATACATATCCCAGATTGCTGTCCTCTGCCCGTACCGGCACGTTCTCGCGGCAATAGCCCTCAAAACCTTCCGGCCATCTGATGCTCACCGTAATCTGCTCCACTACATTTTCATAAGGATTCTCTCCGGCCGGTTTGCAGGAAATGGCCAGGGAAATGAGCAGGAATATGTAACAGAATCGCTTCATATCATGTCAGAATTTCAGACGGCAGGTCAGCCCGTAATAAAATGATGGAGTGAAAATTGCCCCCACACCTGTTGCCATCGAGACCACAAAAGGTCTCGAATTCGTAAAGTTGTTGGCAAAGAACGAGATGCTTATGTGCTTGCCTATTTCCTTTGTCAGGCTGATGTTGGCACAGCAATAGAAGCCGTAACCGTCCTGATTGAATGTGTAGATGTTGGCTGTTGTCAGCATCATGTTGCGAAAACGGGGGTCGGACTTCATTTCTTCAGTAAACGGCCGGATTATTCCGTCCTCGACGTCCATGTATTCCACCGGCCATAGTTCCATATATCCTTCCGCATTCCGTTCAGCTCCAGGTGCCGCAATGTTGCGCGAGCGCGAGAGAATGGACATTTCGAGACGGCAGGTTATGATGAGCCTTGCGCGCGGAATGTGGGTGATTGCCGTAACGTTGGCATCAAGATTATGTGTTATTTTCCCGCAAATCAGGGAATTGCCTTTGTCGCCGTTCGGATAGTATCCCACGAATTCGTATGACCTTCCGGTTGGAACGGGACTTCCGCCGCTGCTTATTCCCGAGTGACTTCCTCCGCGATAAAATCCTGATATGGACTCATCCTTGTACTGCGTCCATGTGTATGATGCATCTGCCCTGAAAGATGTCCGTATCGGCTTTATTTCCGGGAAGTCAATGGTAAGCTCGACTCCGGACCGGCGCATCGGCTCACCGTTTTTCTGTACGGTATTCTTGACGAAGGTCTTGTCTTCCGTTTTTGGCACCATAGGTGTCCAGAGCTCATCATCGCTGTTCCTGACAAACACTTCGCCTGTTCTGTTGTCCACTGTTATGGCAGCATTTTCTCCGGCCGTGAATCCATCCGGCTTCTGCCACTGGGTGTAGGTGAAGGGGCTGTAGTCATAGCCTGTTTTATAAGGGAAGCGGGTAAGATTATAGAATCCTACGAGGCTGACGGCAAATTCACCGGCAGTCATTTCGATTCCCAGTTCCGAATTGCTGTTGCGCTGCCATCGGAGCTCCGGATTATACAGCATCTTGTATGGAAGGGTGTAATAGACATAGGCGGAATTACTTCCATAGGAAAGCTGGAACGTTTCCTTGTCCCAATATTCCTGCTGTGGATAGAGAATGAAAAATGAAGGCATCTTTTCAGTGATTCCCCATCCTCCCCGGATTGCCCACTGCTCGCCGAAATCCCATCGAGCATTCAGACGCGGTGAGAAACTGTTGTTGTGCCTGTATTCGCTTCCGGGAATCTTGACATTCTCATATCTCAAACCGGCTGAAACCTCCAGAGAGGTCACTCCGACAGGAATTTTCACCCTTTCCTCTGCAAAGACTGAAATGTTGTGCATGAAAGGGTATTGCCTGAATGACCGCGGTCTGAAGCCGTCTGCTGCAAGGGCCGGGTCAAGATAGTACTCTCCCTCTCCGACGTTTCCGTTGGCCTTCCATTGCAGACCAGCCTTGAATTTGCTGTCAATCATTCCTAATTTCCTTGTCCATTCATATTTCAGTTCTGCGGAAAAGTCAAGTTCCCTGGAATCAACGACGTAGTCTGTAAACCACTGAAGCGGGAGCTGCTGCGCAAGCCAGTAACCCTGCTCCGGTGCGTGGACGGCAGGCTTTGAGGACGCATAGTCATGATAGCTGTGAGTTCGGGACAGGTTGTCGCTGAAATTGACGGTTGCGTTGAATTTAAGGTTTGTTATCCATGGCTTGTTGAGGAGCCATGTAAGTGCCACGTTTCCCCGCAGGGAGTTGTCTCTTACCTTTGTATATTCTCCGGAAAAGGCATCGGGGTCGTCCTTGCTGTTCATTCCTCCAAGATTGCCTGCAAAGCCCAGTTCAAGGCGGAGTTTCTTCAGGAACGTGTTGCTGTAATTGAGGGTTATGCCACGGCGTGTATAGGACTCATAGGGGCTGATTAGCTGTTTGGTTGCCCTTGCCCATTCGAGGCTTGTGTTGAGGACTCCGCGGTCTTTGCCGAGGTCGAAGCCTTTGGATGCCGACAATTGCCAAGTCCTCGGATTGACTGAAACGGTTACGCTGTATGGACTTCTGCCTCGTTTTGTCCTCACTTTCACCATACCGCTGTTCAGGTCTCCGTATTCGGCGGACGGTACTCCGGTGATGACTTCAACAGCCTCAATGTTTTCGACGGAGAGGCTTCTTGTGTCGATGCCGCTCATTCCCGTCAGTGATGCATTGTTTCCCAAACGCACTCCGTCCACTTCAAATGCGGTTCCGAATGCCGCATTGCCTTCGGAAGAACCTCCGGCCCGGAGTGACAGCACGTTTGATGTGGTCAGGTCCGGATTTATGGTCTTTCCTCCAGGAAGCAGGGCGGCCATGTCGGCCATATTCGACATCTGAAGGTGGTCCATGGCCTCTCTTGAGAGAATATGGGAGGTGCTCATTCCGTCTTTTGGCCGCTGTGCGGTAACGACAACTTCTTCAAGCGCCAGAGAACTGACGGACATTTTTATATCAAGTCCTTCGATGTCGGTATTTGCATTGACCTGAGTTGATACATCCACATAGCCCAGACAGGTGGCTTTGAGAATATAGGTGCCTTTCTGGACGTTCTCGAAAACGAAACTGCCGTCGGAATCGCTGCTGGCCCAGAGATAGTCTTCTCCGAGACTGAGCACGACACCCGTGAGCGTTTCTCCGGAAGATGCGTCGGTTACAACCCCTCTGACACGGCTGACCCCCGGTCCTGCAAAAGACAGAATCGGGAGCAGCAGTGAAAGCAATATGGTCAATGCTCTGTGCATTGTATCAGGATTTTAGTCCTTTATGCAGCGGACATGTGAGCCGAATGTGAGATTCTGGTAGGCAACGGCAAGAGTTGTACTTGCAGCAACATTGCTTACCATCAGGGAGTAAACCTGAGTAGCGCTTCTGCCGGTGCTTGTACAGATGTAGTCCATTGAATTCATACCCTGGTATGCTTCAACTCCGGCAGTGTTCATGATACGGTTTCCATAGCTTTGCCCGTTGTTGACATAGGAATATGGAAGAATATTGATACCGTCCTCATTGATTTCTGCAAGGTTGCATCGTGAATCGGTTTCGTTGTAATAAGGTGCCGTAGGATCAGTCAGAGTTTTGTCGTTGCATTTTCCAACAAGAGCAATGGCTTCGGCACAAG
>JBJFDE010000011.1:0-3357 GCA_051889855.1 Candidatus Cryptobacteroides sp.
TGTCGAAGAGATTTGTCCGGGTTCTTCTCATCAAGCCTAACATTGCCATTTTCGTCTGTCCGGTTCTTTACCCAAATAATCTGAGCCATGAATGTACCGCCATTTTCGCGGGTAATTCTCACTTTTGACTCCTCTCCCTGATGAATGGCATTGTATGTACCGACAATGCTATCCGCAGCTGTGTTATCCTGAGCAAAGGAAATGACACCTGACAGAATCACGCCAAGGATTAACGTGAGTATTTTTTTTACCATATTTGCTTCGTTTTAATGTGTGCGGTTGCAAATATAGGAAATATTTAATAAATTTGCGCGCTTTTCCTCGGGAAGGAAAATATTAGGTATTAATTAACAATTAAAAACAGATTTACAATGGCTGTTAAAATTCGTCTTCAGCGCCACGGTAAGAAGAATTTCGCATTCTTCCACATTGTTGTGGCTGACTCTCGCGCACCTCGCGACGGTCGTTACATCGAGCAGATCGGCTCTTACAATCCAAACACAAACCCTGCAACCATCGTTCTCGACAGCGAGAAGGCACTTGCTTGGCTTAACGTAGGTGCTCAGCCTACCCTTACTGCAAAACGCCTCCTTTCTTACGAGGGTGTTCTCCTTAAGAAACACCTCCAGGGCGGTGTAGCAAAAGGCGCTCTTACTCAGGAGCAGGCTGACAAGAAATTCGAGGCTTGGAAAGCAGAGAAGACTGCAAAGATCAACGCGAAGAAAGATGGTCTCAGCAAAGACGCTGCTGCAAAAGCTAAAGCTGCAGTTGAGGCTGAGATGAAGGTTAATCAGGAGAGGGCTGAGGCTCTTGCCAAGAAGAAAGCTGAGGCTGAGGAGGCTGCACGTGCTGCCGCTGAGGCTGCTGCAGCAGAGAAAGCTGCTCAGGAAGCTGCTGCCGCTGAGGCTGCTGAGAACACTGAGGCCTAGTCTCTTATGGCAGGTATGGCAAATAAAGGCTTGTCCTTGGTTGACGACCTGTCACAGATAGCATCAGTGTTGAAATCCAATGGCACTGACGGGGAAATCGTAATGGGTTTCCGCGGCATTGATCCTGAAGATATCGACTTAGAGGAACCGGTTTTCATCATTTTTGATGGACTCCCGGTTCCTTTTTTCATTGAATCAATTACAAGGCGCGGCAATGCAAAAGCCCTTGTACATCTTACTGATATCCGCACATTTGATGATGCGGAAGAGCTCGTAGGCAAACCAGTATATATAAAGGAGTCATCTTTGCCTGAGCTTTCCATTGAAGAGGACGGATTCGAAGCCCTCATAGGCTGGACGCTTCTCAAACCAGCCAGAATTTCAAAGAAGGGAGAAATCAAGGAAGTGGAGCAGGTTGGAGAAATCACCGACTATGTTGACATCCCCGGCAATCCATGCATCGAAGTCAATGTGGATGGAGAGTCAAGGATGGTTCCGCTGCATGAGGACTTGATTCTTTCTGTAGATCCTGAATATCAGGAAATTATCATCAATATTCCCGAAGGTCTCCTTTAGGAATATTCCCGAAAATTTCAGAATTATCAGTCGTTTCCATTTTCCATCAGTCATTTAATATGACCGGATTTTTTCCTATCCTCATAATTTCATGCATTTTCTGCAACATTCTCTCGTCCGGGGCAGTCTAATATACAAAATTGGAAGTTTAATTAAAGTTATTGATTATGGAGACATTTTTTGAAATGTTGGTTCCCATTGGTATTTGTGTGGTACTGCCGATAATGATTGTCTGGCTTGTTACAAGGACAAAAAACAGAAGCATAGACAAAAAGACCGAAGTCCTTCTCAAGGCCCTCGAAAACGGACAGCAAATTGACCCGGAATTGCTTATTACCCCAAAACAAAGCAAGAATCTTAAAACAATCAAGATGGTTCTGCTTGAAAAGCTTCAGGTGGCAGCAGTGTTCACAGTCATGGGAGTGGCAATGATAGTGCTCTCGGCAGTAGGTGTTCTGGGTGACACCGCAAATGTAGGTTTCCCTGTATTCATGCTTTGCGGAGTAATCTTCAGCGCTATCGGTATCGGACATATCATTGTCTATGTGCTTGGCAAACAGGATCTTAAAGCGGAGATGGATGCAGAGCTCCGTGAAAAGGAAAGTGCGGACAATTGAAACTGACCGATGACAAGGGATCAGTTCATACAGGAGATTTCAAGGGAGCAGGAGCCGCTCAGGCGGTTCCTCTGCTTGTTGTGTGAAGGAGATTCGTTCCGTGCGGACGACCTTGCACAGGAGGCTCTCCTGAAGGCCTACCTCAGTTTCGAAAGATTCGAGGGCCGGTCGAAATTTTCCACATGGCTGTTCAGGATTGCATATAACTGCTTCTATGACAGTAAGTCACGCAATCACTCCGATGATGTGCCGATAGAGTCTGCGTGTGAAAAGATTGACGATGATACCGGCTCGGACAAACGTTTTGCAAACGAAGCCCTTTACCTTGCCATCGACGGTCTTTCAGACCAGGAAAAAGCAGTCACCCTCCTTTTTTATATGGAGGATAAGTCCATAAAGGACATAGAATCAATCACGGGGATGCCCTCCGGCACAATCCGCAGCCACCTTTCCAGGGCAAGGGCCCATTTGAAAACATATCTTGAAAAACACCAGGACCATGACAGATAAAGATATCAGGAAATTCATGCAGGAGAACAAAATCAATTCTGCAGACAGCAAGGAATTCATGGAAGAACTCATAAGGCAGATGGACCTGCTCCCGACCCCGGCAAGCATGTCAGCAGCGGATGGGGGAATGGCCGAACTTATCCAGGAATTCAAAATAAAGCTCAAGCGCTATTACCGCAGATGTGCAATCCTGACCATTGGCTTGGATTGCATCATCTGCGTCGGACTTTTCGCTCTTGCATTTCTTATCGGAGTCTCTAAACTTACTTTAATCGCAGCAGGAGTCCTGTCCGTGGGGGTTGTTGCCTGGACTCTGTCACGCAGCCCTCTGATTGAAATTTAGCGGACGCGTGTCTTGGCAGCCACGCCCATCCTCACTTGAGTTTCGCTAAATGCGAAACTTGCACATTCTCAGAACCTGAACCTGGCTCCGAAGGAGAAGCATCTTCCGAATCCCCAGTAGCCACGGAAAGTTGCGGCATCGTGCGAGGCTCCGTCCTTTCCTCTTTCGATGAATTCTGCTCCGAGAAGGTTGTCTCCCTGAGCGAATATTGTTAGGCCAAGACGGTCTTCCCTTTCAAAGGCCCTCCAACTTCCTGTCCATGAGACATTTGCCCCCATAAGGTGATATCCGGGAATACGGTATGAAGGCTGGTGGTCATCCGGATTAGTTCTTGTCAGAGGGTCGAAATCGGCATACATCCTGTCGTTGAACTGCCAGTTTG
>JBJFDE010000012.1:0-12226 GCA_051889855.1 Candidatus Cryptobacteroides sp.
G
This sequence comes from Candidatus Cryptobacteroides sp., assembly GCA_051889855.1. Lineage (GTDB taxonomy): Bacteria > Bacteroidota > Bacteroidia > Bacteroidales > UBA932 > Cryptobacteroides. The sequence continues at coordinate 2 of JBJFDE010000012.1, forward strand.
TGAACTTGATTCCAAGTTCATAAGGATTGACTGCTCTGATGACTATGGATTCATGCTTACGCCAAATGAAATATTCGAGAAGATAAAAACGGTGGTGGATGACGCTATAAATGCTTCAAAATGATATATATAGCTGAAAGGGCAAGACGTGCCTGCGCATTCCTTTTCGGAATGGTTTACATGCTTTCGGGCATCACCAAGCTCCTCGATCCGGTCGGAGCTTCACTTGTCATGGATGCTTACTTTGACTTTCTTCATCTTGGTTTCCTGTCTTTCGCTGCCAAGCCTCTCGGGGTGTTCATGGCCTTTCTCGAAACTCTTGTGGGAGTGGTCCTGATGACGGGAGTGTGGCGAAAAATCGGTGCCATAGCAGCTTTCTGCCTGCACGGATTCTTCACCTTGATTACGATAATACTTGTGATTTTCAATCCGGATATGGACTGTGGCTGCTTTGGAGAGGCCTTGAGCCTGTCCCATACGGCAAGTCTTGTAAAGAATATTTTCCTTTTGATTCTGCTTGTGGCTGCCTTCATTCCTTTCCGTGACCTTGGCCAGCCTACAAAGAAGAAATATGTATCATTCAGCCTTGTGATGCTATGCATCCTGGCTTTTGCGATATGGTCCTGGCTCAGCATTCCATTGGTTGACTATACTGATTTTGCCCCTGGAACGATACTCAGCGCCTCGGACAACGCAAGTGAAGGTGACGAAGAGATGTTCGAATCCCAATTCATCTATGAGAAGGACGGAGAAGAACGGACATTTACACTGGACGACCTGCCAGATTCGACATGGACATTCGTCCAGACTCAGACGGTCCGCATCGATGGCCGTAAGGAAGCAGTGTTTTCTTTCTCAGATGTTGATGGCCAGTACCACGATGAACTTGCAGCTCAGGGGCAGGTTATGCTGGTCACCGCATACAGCCGGAATGGACTTGACTGGACCAGAATTGCAGATTTCGTGTACGTATCCCGGAACTTAGGTTTCAATCCTTTGGTTGTGGTCTCCGGCAATGTCGATGTTCCGGAAGATATTATTGCATATAGGACAGATTATAAGACTGCTGTCACCATCAACCGTTCCAACGGGGGAGTGACATATATAAACAATGGTCAGATTATCACTAAATGGCCGGCTCGTTCCATGCCTGACACGGATACCCTTGCTGAAACCTATGTGGATGACGAAACGGAAATTCTCGAGGAACATTCATCCCGTCGTCGTCTCCTATATCATTGTTTCCGCCTTTTCCTGTTTGCCGTCATCCTTCTGGTATAAACTGGTAAAAATAATAAAAGGGGCTGACTTTTTGGTCGGCCCCTTTTTGTCAGTGTGTGCCCCGGCAAAGCCGGGGGAACAATCAGAGTGTACGTTTGATTTCGATGATATTGTAAGCCTCGACCACGTCACCAATCTTGATATCGTTGTAGCCCTGGATGTTGAGACCGCAGTCCATTCCGGAAGCAACCTCCTTGACATCATCCTTGAACCTCTTGAGTGAACCGAGCTCACCTGTGTAAACCACGATACCGTCACGGATTACGCGTACCTTCGCAGTCCTCTGAAGCTTACCCTCGCGGACGATACAACCTGCAATAGTACCGACCTTGGAAATCTTGAAGGTCTCCTGCACCTCTGCAGTAGCAGTAACCTCTTCCTTCTGCTCAGGCTCAAGCATACCTTCAATACCGCTCTTGAGCTCATTGATACAGTCGTAGATGACAGAGTAAAGACGAATCTCGATTTCTTCTTTCTCTGCAAGCTTGCGGGCTGAAGTCATAGGACGAACCTGGAAACCGATGATGATTGCGTCAGACGCCGCAGCAAGAAGGATATCGGACTCGGAAATCGCACCCACGGCCTTGTGGATTACGTTTACGCGAACCTCCTCGGTAGAAAGCTTGATGATTGAGTCTGAAAGCGCCTCGACAGAACCGTCCACGTCACCTTTGACAATGACATTGAGTTCCTTGAAGTTGCCGATGGCAATACGTCTTCCGATCTCTTCGAGAGTCATGTGCTTCTGGGTCTTGATGCCCTGGATGCGGATGAGCTGCTCCCTCTTGTTTGCAATGTCCTTGGCCTCTTTCTCGTCAGCCATCACATTGAAGGTCTCACCTGCGGTCGGCGCTCCGTTAAGACCGAGAACTGAAACCGGAGTGGAAGGACCTGCTTCCTCGACTTTCTGTCCACGCTCGTTGAACATCGCCTTCACACGGCCTGTGTAGCAGCCGCTGAGCATGATGTCTCCAACATGAAGTGTTCCGCTCTGCACAAGAATAGTGGCAAGATATCCGCGTCCCTTGTCGAGAGAAGACTCGATTACGGCTCCTGAAGCCCTGCGGTGAGGGTTTGCCTTGAGCTCAAGCAAGTCAGCCTCAAGCAGAACCTTCTCAAGAAGCTTGTCCACATTGATACCTTTCTTTGCGGAAATCTCCTGGCACTGGTATTTTCCACCCCAGTCTTCCACGAGAATATTCATGTTTGCAAGCTGCTCTTTAATCTTGTCAGGGTTGGCACCTGGCTTGTCTATCTTGTTGATTGCAAATACCATAGGAACGCCTGCAGCCTGGGCGTGGTTGATAGCCTCGATTGTCTGAGGCATGATGGCGTCATCGGCAGCGATGATGATGATTGCAAGGTCGGTCATCTTCGCACCGCGGGCACGCATTGCCGTGAAGGCCTCGTGACCCGGAGTATCGAGGAAGGTAATCCTTCTTCCGTCAGGAAGAATCACATTGTATGCACCGATGTGCTGGGTAATACCTCCGGCCTCGCCTGCAATAACGTTTGCCTTGCGGATATAGTCCAGAAGGGAAGTCTTACCGTGATCGACGTGGCCCATCACCGTGATGACAGGCGGCCTTGATTCGAGGTTGTCCTCGTTGTCTTCCTCATTGTCCTGATTGATGGCCTCTGTAAGGTTGGCAGTGACAAACTCCACCTCGTATCCGAACTCCTCTGCAACGAGCACGAGAGTCTCTGCATCGAGTCTCTGGTTGATGGATACCATCATGCCAAGACTCATACATGCTGCGATAACCTTGGTAACAGGAGTATTGTTCATAAGGGTTGCAAGGTCGTTCACAGTAACGAACTCGGTGACTTTGAGGACTTTCTGCTCCATCTCCTGCATCTCCATCTCCTCCTGCATCCTCTGTGAAGCAAGCTCCCTCTTCTCCTTTCTGTGCTTTGCGCCGAAGTTGTTCTTTGACTTGCTCTCATTCATCTTGGCATAGGTCTCCTTGATCTGCTTCTGGATTTCCTTCTGCATCTCCTCTGCCTCTGCCTCAGTCATTGCCGGCTTGAACTTCTCACCGCCCCTGTCGCGACGGCTCTTCTTGTTGTTCTTGCCTGCAGCCTGCTGGTCAGCCCCTTTATTGAATTTCTGGTCTTTGCCGCCCTTATTATTCTTGTCTTTCTTGCCGTTGTTGCTTGCCTCGACCTTTGTGACATCAACTTTCTGGCTTCCGCCCTTTTCGATTCTCTCTCTCTTTTTCTTCTTTTTCCTGTCGAACTGTGAAAGGTCAATCTTGTCCACGACCTTAGGTCCCTGCAGTTTTTCCACTTGGACCTTAATCTCACGAGGCTCCTGACGGACCTCCTGCTTAGGTTCTTCTTTTTCGACCTTTACAGGAGCTACCTGTTTCTTCTCCTCGACAACAGGGGCACTTTCAACGACTTCCTGTCTTACAGGCTCTGGGACCTTCTTTTCCTGTACTGCAGGTTTAACTTCCTCTACCTTTGCAACCTCGGCAGGCTCTGCTTCCTGCTTGGCAGGTTTCTCTGGCTGAGCTTTCTGTACTGGCTTTGAAAGGTCGATCTTGCCAATGATTTTCAAACCGCCTTCTTCCTGACGGGCCGGTTTTTCAACCGCTGGTTCAACCGGAGCCTGAACTGGCTTCTGCTCAACCGGAGCAGGAGCCGGCTTGTCGCTGTTGAGAGTGTTTGTCTTGATGACAATCTCCTTCTCAACGATTTCCTCTTCTTCCTGTTCAGGTTTTTTCTTGGCACCGCGTTCCACAATGTCCTTCAGTTTGATTACGACATTCTCCGCGTCTTTTTTAAGTTTAAGGTCTTCACCGAATTTTGCCTCGATAGCCGGAAGATACTCATCCGAAATCTTTGCATTCGGATCAGTACCCAGCCCGGCACCCTTCTCGTTGAGGAAATCAACAAGTGTCTGTACTCCGATGCTGAATTGCTTTGCTAATTTACTGATTCTGATTTCTGCCATATATTTAACCCCTGTTTGTTTCTTTTTATTATAGATTTCTCGACTCCCTTCGGTCGCTCGAAATGACGGCTATTCGTCTTCGAACTCTGAGCGGAGGATGTCGATGACATCTTCGACTGTCTCATCTTCAAGGTCAGCCCTCTTGGCAATATCCTCAGGAGACAGTGCAAGTACACTTTTCGCAGTGTCGCAACCGATGCTCTGAAGCTTCTTGATGATCCAGTCCTCGATGACATCGGAGAACTCGCTCAACAGAACGTCCTCCTCGCCCTCAGCCTCGTCATCCTTAGGAAGCTCTCTCCACACTTCGATTTCCTTGCCTACAAGCATGCTTGCCAGACGGATGTTGCATCCTCCTTTGCCGATACCCTTCTTGACCTCGTCAGGATGCATGTACACCTTGATCTTGTCATCCTCACCTGAAGCAACTATAGAAGAAATCTTTGCAGGATTGAGTGCTCTCTGGATAAGTAGCTGAGTGTTGTTGGTCCACTGGAGAACATCGATGTTCTCGTTGCGAAGCTCGCGGACGATGCTGATGATACGTGAACCCTTCACTCCGATACATGCTCCGATAGGATCGATTCTCTCGTCATAAGACTCCACAGCCACCTTTGCTCTCTCGCCAGGAATGCGAACCACCTTCTTGATAGTGATGAGTCCGTCATAAATTTCTGGTACCTCCTGCTCGAAAAGCTTCTCCAGGAACTCAGGGCTGGTCCTTGAAAGAACGATATAAGGTGTGGTGTTGTTCTTCATCTCGACACTCTTGATGATAGCCTTCACAGTGTCATTTTTCTTGAAGTGCTCACCAGGAATCTGCTCCGATTTCGGAAGTCTGAGCTCATTGCCCTCTTCATCCAGAAGGAGAACCTCCTTGGCCCATGGCTGATATACCTCTCCGGTGAATATCTCGCCGATTCTGCCGACATATTTGTTGTAAAGGTTGGCCTTTTCAATGTCCATGATCCTTCCCTGAAGATTCTGTCTGATGTTCAGGATACCCCTGCGTCCGAAATCCTTGAGCTCGACTCTCTTGGCGAAAGTCTCGCCGATCTCGTAGTCGTCACCGTCAGCATTCACCTCTTCGAGAGAAATCTGGGTGATAGGGTCCTCGACCTCTTCAACTACCTCCCTGTTCCAATAAATCTCGCAGTCACCCTTGTCAATGTTGATGATGACGTCGAAATTGTCCGCTGAACCATAAGTTTTAGCAATTTGAGTCCTGAACACATCTTCAAGTACACCCATCATTGTAGGTCTGTCGATGTTCTTCTGATTCTTGAACTCCGCGAAAGCATCTTTAAGCTCAATTTTTTCCATTTGTGTATTTATTTAATATTTATTCAAACTTTATATGAGGACGTACTGCATTTACCGCATCCATCGGGAAACGCTCATTGTGCTCCACAATCTGTTTCTTCTTGCTTCCCTCCACGGTTTCCCTGACAGAGTATTTCAACTCTATGCCATTTTCATCAGCAGCGGTAAGAAGGGCAATGAATTTTTTACCCCCTTTCAGAGATACTTCCACTTCGCTGCCTACAGCCTTGGTGAACTGCTTCAGCACCTTGAAAGGCTGGTCTAGGCCTGCCGATGTGACGGTGATGGAATAATCTTCCTTCTCGCGGTCGAAACAAGCCTCGAAATGACGGCTGATTTCCACACAATCCTCAAGCTCCACAATTCCGTCTTCGGAGTCGATTACAATCTCGATGTCATTGTCCTTGCTGACAGAAACTTCAATAATATACAGACCGCGTGCAACGATTGGCCCTTTTATTGCATCTATTATTTCTGATACGTTCATATCGCTGATGACCTAATGTATAAAATAAGGGGGCATCTTAGCCCCCTGTATCATTCTCACGGTGCAAATGTACGAATAAATTCAGAATATACAAAATCAAATATACCTGAACCTTAAGGAAATGGAATTCAAAGCAAAAGAAATCGCAGAAATCCTCGGTGGTACCGTAGATGGCAATCCGGAAGCCATAGTTACCACCTTTGCGAGAATTGAAAGCGGAAAGCCCGGCGCCATATGTTTTTTCGCCAATCCGAAATATGAACAGTATGTGTACGAATGCAAGGCTGACATCATCATCGTGAACAAGACATTCGAGCCTGCGAAACCTGTGAGCGCGACATTGCTCAGAGTGGATGATGCATACGCAGCCGTAGCATCCCTTCTTGACTATGTCACTGCAAAAAAACGTTCATACAAACGTCATCGTGGCCTCCACAGCAAAATCCGCCTGTCTGCTCGTATTGGAAAGAAAGTATATGTAGGAGACTTTGCCTATATCGGCAAGAATGCAAAAGTCGGAGATTATTCAAAAATTTATGAACATGTCTATATCGGAGACGATGTAACTATAGGCTCAAACTGCATTATCTACCCGGGCGTCAGAATCTATCCCGGCATGCAGATTGGAAACAACGTCATAATCCATTCTAATGCCGTAATCGGAGCCGACGGATTCGGTTTTGCCCCTCTTGAGGACGGCACATGGAAAAAAATCGAGCACACAGGAAATGTCATCATCGAAGATGACGTTGAAATCGGAGCCAACACCACAATCGACAAATCACAGATGGGCTCCACCATCGTCCACAAAGGTGTCAAGATCGACAACCTCTGCATGATAGCCCACAACGTGGAAATCAGCGAAAACACCGTAATTGCAGCCCAGTCGGGAATTGCCGGTTCAAGCAAAATCGGACGCCATTGCATCCTCGGCGGCCAGGTCGGCATCGCAGGACACCTTACCGTCGCGGACAATACTTCATTCGGAGCCCAGTCCGGACTTCAGGGCAGTGTAAAGAAGGAAGGACAGTCGTTCATGGGAACTCCTGCAATACCATATATGGAGTATATGCGAAGCTATGCACAGTTCAAGAAAGCCGGTAAAAAATAGAATATCGAAAAAAACTCTATATTTGCACGATATTATAATTCAGTAAGAAACAATTACGACCAATGCAGTTTCAACAGACACTACTAAAAGACTATTCATTTCAGGGAAAAGGCCTTCATACCGGAAGAACTGCCCACATGACAATAAAGCCGGCTCCGACCGATACTGGAATCAGATTCAGAAGAATTGATTTGGGTGAAGATGCCTATGTGGATGCACTTGCCGAAAACGTTACTAATACCGCAAGAAGCACGACTCTGACCGGAAAACTTGCTGCTGTCACGACTGTGGAGCATGTGCTTTCGGCATTGACCGGAATGGGTGTTGACAATGCGTACATCGATATCGACAATATTGAAGTCCCGATTCTCGACGGAAGCGCCAAACCATATATCGATGCAATCTGGAAAGACGGTTTTGCGACCCAGGATGCTCCGAGGAAATATGTTGAGATTAAGGAGACCATAGAAATAGTCAACAAGGAAAAAGGCTCATTGGTGCGTATCGAACCTGCCGAGGAATTCTCTTATGACATAAAGATTGATTTCAACTCGAAAGTGCTTGGTGTCCAGCATGCCCAGTGGGACCCTTCCGTGGTCTATGCTGAAGAAATCGGCAACTGCAGGACATTTGTTTTCTTTCATGAGATAGAGTTCCTTTATAACAACGGTCTGGTAAAGGGTGGCGATGTTGACAATGCAATCGTCATTGTCGAGCATCCTGTGACCAAGGAGCAGGTTGACAACCTTTCATCCCTGTTCGGAGTTCCTGCCCTTGAGGTAAGGGAGGACGGCTATCTGAGCAACCTTACACTTCGTTTTGACAATGAATGTGCAAGACACAAACTCCTTGACCTGATCGGCGACCTGAGGCTTGCAGGAGGTTTCCTCAAAGCAAAGGTCACTGCCGAGAAATCAGGACACGGCATCAACACCACTGCAGCCAAGAAGATCAGGGAAGTGCTTGCAAAACAATAAAAATTAAATACTTATGGCTAAAATTCATCCACTTGCAACCGTTCATCCGAACGCGAAACTTGGTGAGAATGTGGAGGTAGGACCTTACGCATATATTGAGGAATTCGTGGAGATTGGAGACGGAACACGCATCCTTCCGCATGCAACTGTTTTCAACTATGTGAAAATGGGAAAGAATTGCTGCGTATTCCCAGGAGCAGTAATCGGTGCCGTACCGCAGGACCTGAAGTTTGATGGCGAAGTTACCTATGTCGAGATAGGAGATAATGTGAACATACGTGAGTGTGCTACCATCAACAGAGGTACCAAAGCCAGCGGCAAAGGTGTCACCAAAATCGGCAACAACGTTCTTTTGATGTCATATACACATGTCGCACACGACTGTACTGTCGGTGACCACTGTATCCTTGTCAGCTATGTCGGCATCGCCGGTGAGACCGACGTTGAAGAGTGGGCAACCCTCGGCGGCGGAACAATGGCGCACCAGTTCTCAAAAATCGGAAAACACGCATTCGTGGGCGGCGGCTCAAAGATCAACAAGGACATTCCGCCTTACGTACTGTGCGGACGCGACCCGATTTCATACGCAGGAGTCAACATTGTCGGACTTCGTCGTCGCGGTTTCACATCTGACCAGATCCGCAACATCAAGGACATGTACGACATCATTTACAACAGCAGCATGAATGTTTCAGACGCTCTGGCAAAGATTGAGTCAGGCTTCCCTCAGTCAGAGGAAAGGGACACCATCCTCGAATTCATCAGAAACTCCAAGAGAGGAATCATCAGGGGAATGTCAAGCGAAACAAAAGGCAATATCGACTGATGCCACTGTTGCTTACAACAGCTTATTTCCCTCCCGTATCTTATTTTGCGGCAATTGCATCTGAAATGGGAGGTCTGAAATCCTACAAAGGCGAAGACAGGAGGAATGCTCCGTCCTCGCCTTTGATTCCTTCTGTGGTTTACATCGAAGCCTGCGAGAACTTTCAGAAGCAATCATACCGCAACCGTTGCCATTTCTATGCTGCGGACGGAGTGCAGAGTCTGTCCGTGCCCATAGTTCACGACGGAGGTAACAAGATTCCCATTGGAAAAGTGCTGATTGATTATTCAAAACCATGGCTTCTGCAGCATCGAAGGGCCATCATATCAGCCTACAGGACATCTGCATATTTTGAATACTATCAGGATGATCTATTTGCAATCCTGGATTCCATGCCGGAAACACTGCTTGAACTGAATACCCGTCTGCTGCAATTCTTCATCGACAGGATAGGTCTTGCCGTGGATTTGAGAATGACGCAGGATTATTTCCCGGATGCCTGCATCCCTCAGCCCGATGGCACGCTTACCGGATGCACAGACCTCAGGAATGTCATTCATCCAAAGCATCCCGACAATCTTCTGGCCGAAAAAGGACTGGAAAAGCCGTATTTCCAAGTCTTCTGCTCGAAATACGGCTTCAAATCCAATCTTTCAATCATGGACCTTCTTTTCAACGAAGGCCCTGATTCCATTATTTATTTATATCCAGATCTTTAATCCCGGCGGGCACTGTCAGAACCTCCATCCGAGAGTCAAAGCTAATTTCCAAGGCATCCTGTGGATGCGGATGGAAGGGGAAATCCTGTCGTCAGGAACGAAATTCCCGTTGTTGTCGAATGAACCGTAATAGTCATCGTAAATCTTGACGGCAAGGTCGTTCACGAAACTGCATCTTGCTGCAAGGTCAATGAAGAACGAGCCCTTTGAGCTGTATCCAAGTCCGAAAGAAACGTTCTGCTCATATAGAAGAGGCAGGGTGGCAGCAATCTCCTTTGACTCAGGAGCGGTAGCAAGGCCGTAACCGGCACGGATTGCAAGAGCCTGAATCGGCTTGACCTCAGCGCCCAGTCTTAACATATGGGCAGTTCCGTACGTCCTTCGGATGTCATTGTTCAAATCTGCGATATAATCTCTGTCAGAATACGAAGCGCTATTGTATTTCATTGAACCATAATCGCATATCTCGTAGTCTGCACTGATCAGACCCAGGGAACCGAATGTATAGGCAACTCCTAAATTGGCCCTGTAAGGAGAAATCAGGGTGTATGCATTTTCTCCGTCCGGGCTGCTTTCATTATAATTTCCTCCGTTCGGACCGACCAGCTTGATTTCGCCTGACTCACGGAACCATTCCTTCATATTGTTCACAGCCGGGGTCTGCACTGCCGCTCCGATTCGGAGTCCTGAAAATGGCGTTACAATCACTCCCAATTTGCCGTACACTCCGGACGAACTCAGGGAGTAGGCTGATTTATAGGTCATATTGTCAAAATATGAAACCAATTCCTGTCCCTTGTCATCAATCATGATATTCTCGAAATCCCTGTTGTCAACGGCCTCTTCTTTGATGTACTGGCTGTAACTGTATGATGCTGAGGTGATACCAAGACTTGCACCGAGATAAACGAAGTCAGAGATATTCATTCCGATATTGAAGATATAATCGGACTTGCTTCCGCTTTTGAGCATTCCGAATGACTGGTTCAGCGTGCCCGGAACTTCGATGGAGTCATCATCGTACCACACCTCAGTCGCTCCGATATAACCATTGTTTCCGATATGGTTGATCATACCGGTATAATAGCCTATCGCTGCACTCCAAGGAACTCCGTTGGTGAAAGCATTCTTGTCCATGAGCTGCTCGGGAGAGAATCCGCCGGCACCGAAAGCCATTGCACCCAGATATGAATTCATGTCATTGGTGCCTTTTGCATAAACATCCTCATTCCAGCTGTTTGTGGCATTGGCGATAAAGCCGAACGACAGATTCTTCACACCTCTTTGCCTTCCCGTATCCCAGTTGAACGTGAATCCGAGGTTGGGCAGACGGAATGCTGTCCTGGAAGAACGCATCTTGTCCTGAAAATATGGCAGGTCATTGCTGTTTTCCCAAGGCGGGATTCCCTGAGCCGTGCTTGTTGTCATGGACAAGCCCGGAGTGATGGTTATCTGTGAATATCTTGCGACTGCGCTTGATGCAGGGTTGATAGTGACAGCTCCGAGATCTCCTCCCAATGCCGTGACTGCATTGCCAAGTGCAATCGTCCTCGCTGTCCCCTCATAGTTGTTCTCACTCAGCACAAAAGCATCTCCCACCGTCTGGGCGGAAGCAGCACAGATTGCCGCAACTGAGAACAGAATAGTTAATGCTGTCTTTTTCATGTTGTTTTCTTTAATGGATGATTACCTTCTTGATGAGCCGCCGCCTCTGCTTGAGCCGCCGCCGGAATAGCTACCGCCGGAATAGCCGCCACCTCTGCTTGCGCCGCCACCTGAATAGCCTCCGCCGGTTGAGAATCCGCCTGAAGAACTTCTGACAGAACCGCCGTAGCTTGAAGATGAACTACGCGAGTAGCTGCTCTGTGATGAGCTGCTCCTGCTCTGAGAACTTCTTGAGTAGTCTGACTGGGTGTTTCTGGTGTTGTCCTGGCTTCTGTAAGAGTCGGAAGAACTTCTTGAATATCCGGCACTTCTTACGCTTGAAGCCGAGGATGATGAGCTGCCCCTTGAAACCGTTGTACTGCCGGATGCGGCTGAACCCTGGCTTGGCCTGCGGTAGTTGGCCGTAGCTGATGAACGGGTGGCAACAGTGGATGTCGATGACCTTCTTGCCGATTCGCTCCTTGTTGTGCTTGCGCTCCTCTGAACCCCTGTCGTGGTTCCGCCTCCGTTGAATCTGTTCGAGCCTGCCTGCGTGAATCCGATGCTTTCCCTTGAACCACGGTAAACGTTCTTGTGCCCTGAAGGGGTGTCGTGGTGATGCGGTGGGTATGGGTCATACCATCCGTGGTGGAAATGGTGATAATACCACGGGTCCCTGTATCCGAACCATGGGTCATAGAAGAACGGGTCATAATAACCGGCATACCAGGAGCCGTAGTACCATGGATCATACCATCCGTAATAACCACCATAGAAACTTCCATAATACCACGGGTCGTAGCCCCATCTGTATCTCCATGGACTGTAACTCCATGAATACCAGGATGAACCGTACCAGTAAGGGTTGCGGATATCATAAGGGTTGATGAATGACGGC
>JBJFDE010000013.1:0-3302 GCA_051889855.1 Candidatus Cryptobacteroides sp.
AGTTTTTATAGTCCTGTTTTATGTACTTCAGTTGATTGAAGTTTTCGCTGTCAATATATTCAATGATGTCCTGTTTGGAGAGTTCATCTATCTGAATCTTAACGCCATAGTCCTCCAGGCCCAGTTCCACGAAGTCGTTCCTGACCATTGATTTCAAAAGTTTCTTTTCAAGAATGAAACCTTTGGACAGACTGCCTAGGGCGAGGGCAATATGAACACTTCGTTTGTAGCTGTTGCCAATAAAGTCCAGGACAGTCACAAATGTCTTGTTCGTAAACTTACGCAGACCTCGTCCCAACTGTTGAATGAAGATAGTGCTGGAGTCTGTAGGTCGCAGGAAGAGTACCATGTTCACTCCAGGAATATCTACGCCCTCATTAAGAATGTCAACAGCAAAGAGAATCTCCAATTCTTTAGTATCATCCTGCAGGTCATTGTAGGCACGGACTCGTTCTCCTGTTTTATTCTTGCCGCCCAGATATGCCGTATTATAGTACTGGCTCAGGTTCTCAGCCATCATCCTCGCATGTTGGATGTTACGGCAGAATGCGAGCGCTTTCAGCTTTTGCCCTTGAATTTTATGCTTCTCTATCTGTTCATAGATGAACTCACAGTTATCTTCGCTTGCCATCTGGGCTATCAGACGACGTTCTGCAGTGTCGGAAAGGCCGTAATCAATAAGTTTGTCATGAATCCCGTAATAATGGAACGGAACAATCAAATCGTTGATGATGGCGTCTCTCAGGCGCAGCTCGTATGGAATATTGTTGCCGAATAGCTCGACAACATCCTTGTTGTCCATACGGTTCTCAGTGGCAGTAAGCCCCAGAAGGAACTCGGGCTCAAAATAATCTATTATCTTATGGTATGTGTCGGCAACCGCATGGTGACACTCATCAATAATGATGTAGTCAAACTCTTTCTTATCAAACAGTTCCAAAGATCGGCACATCGACACATTTGTGGCAAAGATAAAGTCGGCATCCAGTTCTTTAGCTTCTCCGGAATACACGCCGCATGATTTTGTTCCTCCGAATACTTCCTGGAATGTTTCCAAAGACTTTTTCAGGATTGAACCCTCATGGACAATGTACAGGAGTCTCTGGGGATCGAAGTTCTGCGCATCAAATGCTGCCAGATATGTCTTACCGGAACCTGTTGCTGATACGACCAGGGACCTTGTGTTGCCAATTGCTCTCATGCGGTTAAGTTCCTTCAGGGCTTTCCGCTGCATGTAGTTTGGCGTTATTGTTTGAGCGGACCTGTCATAGTCCATATCCCATCTTTCGATGGCGAAATTCAGTTTCTGGCTATAACGACTGATAAGATCTTGGGTAAGGGGTAGGGTGTGATTCCATAGTGAAGAATACTCAACATTTGCATCAATAAAGGCTGCATCTGTTTTGTCGCAATCGATAACAAGATCCCATTCAATATTCTTTAGTAGAGCATACCGGGTTATATTGGATGACCCGACAATCAATTCGCACCTGTCCTCAAAACGGAAGATATATCCCTTGGAGTGAAAGCCATTCACTGAGTAGTTTTTGGTGTCAATGAAGCATTCGTCGTCCAGATGACACTCAAAACTCGAGTAACCCGATGATAGTTTTAAAAAGAATGACAGTGACTCAATGTCTGTAAAGTTCTGGTACGTTGTTGTTATCAATTTTCCCTTGACACCACGATCCAGCGCTGCCTGGATGTCATTCTTCAGCAAAACAAGACCAGCCCATTTGATGAAACTTACAGAAAAACAAAACTCAGTGCAGTGCCTGAGATTGGATTGGATGGTTTCAAGAAATGAGATATTCGTATAATTTGTGAGGAATCTTGATTTCATCTCTATTGTGTGTCTATTAGGGTAATACACGCTTCAAAATGGCAATCTCTAGACAGTTGATTGTAACTGTCCCTGCCGTTTATGTGTGTGTTGATTTGACCTAACTTGCTTAATCCATGTAAAGATATAAAATTATTTGCAGCGATTGCATCGCTATGGCAATAAAATGCGAAATTCTTAACTTATCTGCTAATAGCCACGTTCTCGAATGCCTTTTCCCGTCAGTAGCCTCTCCTCCACCACCCAATCCGCCAAATCAGCCCCCATCTCCCGTTGCTCCTCGGTGGCGTTCTTCTCCAGGTAGTCGGAGACGGTGATGTCCAGCAGGTGCTCGCCGAACAGGTACTGGGACAGCTTCCAGCCATCGGGCAGCTGATGCATATATTGAAATATACTCTGTCTTTGACCGTTGGCAACAAGCATTGCGGGTAAGTGCAAGATTGGTAATCCAAAAGATATCCCCGGTCATTTCAGTCAGTTCTTCAGGAGAAGAATACTCCTTTTAACGGTCCCATAAGGATAAAACAAAAAGTCCCACCTGTTTGAGCATTTAGCAACTACTCTTGGTCAGGCTGCTGGCCATCGTGTGCCTTCCAGGCGCATTCGGTAATCTTCAGGTCGGAGAAGATTGCCTTGAAGGACGATTCCTCAGGAGAGCAAGCGTAGATGCCGAATGCGATTTCTTCGGCTCCTGCATACATATGGCTGATGCGCATCTGGCTGAAGTTGATGCCGTCTGTGGAGCATTCGATGCAGTAGTCGTCTGCACGGCGGGAGAAACGGTACCACATTGTCTTGACATCGGCAGGGATGGCTGTAGTGGCCCAGTCGGAATACCCGTAGTTGGTGACCACGCTGCCCAGATGCTGGAACTCCTCGTTCTCGAATTCAACGGAACCTTTCAGCCAATTTTCGCTGTCCAGATACATCACAATTCCGCATTGATCGAAGCGATGGTGACTCTGGGTGAAATCGGTTTTTACTATAAAACTGAAATACTGTTCACGGGTCTTCATCTGCAGCACCGGGGCATTGTCATTGCGGAAATGATAATATGTCCGCTGCCACAGGTCCGTATGAGGGGCCGTGGTGACGGTAATGATACCTTCATTCAACTCAAAGGCCTGTGGCTCCCTGGTCCATTGGAACCGGTTCAGGTCAATGTTTCCATCATTTGAGAGCGCTTCGGTTACGCTGTCAATGAAATTATCGTTAACAGGAGCATTCCCGTGATTTCCACACGCGGCAATGATGAGACAAAAACTCAGGATGATTATACGATTAGGTTTATTCATGGTATGATTTCTTATTTCGATTTATATGTGCAAAGATATGAAATTTTCATCTATCCCTTACCCGCAATCAGATTGCAATGTCATCAGCCTTTGTCTTGATGCCCTATGACTTGATTCTGCAGGTAAGGGCGGCGGTGAAGGTGATGCCCCCGATTCGTCCAATG
>JBJFDE010000014.1:0-3301 GCA_051889855.1 Candidatus Cryptobacteroides sp.
AGTACTTTCAACGGCAGGATGGACCTGGCCTTCTGCCTTATGTTAGGAGCTGCCGTATGTGACTTCCTTGACGGTTTTTCAGCCAGACTGCTGAAAGCCTATTCAGACATTGGAAAAGAACTTGATTCCCTGTCTGACATGGTCAGTTTCGGAGTACTGCCTTCAGTTATGATGTACAGCCTTATGAAAGGACAGGTTGCATGCACCGGTGAGTCTTGCTCTGCATGCTGGCTGTGCTACGTGCCACTTGTCATTGCAGTTTTTTCTGCATTGCGCCTTGCCAAATTCAATGTGGACGAGAGGCAGACCGAGAGCTTCATAGGATTGGCAACGCCTTCATCTGCAATGCTTTGCGGTTCTCTGGCATATTATGTGACAAAATGTCCTGAGAGTACATTGGCAGCATGGGCAGGCGCAAAATGGAGCATTCCGGTTCTTTCTGTAATTCTTTCCGCCTTGCTGGTCAGCGAAATACCAATGTTTTCAATGAAATTCAAGAAAGGCGCTGACGGAAAAGTCAGAATAGGTACTGAAAGATTGGTCTTTGCTGCGTGCGCACTGATAGAAATCGTAATGACTGTCATTCTGAAGCAGAACTGGTCGTTTGCCGTCATTCTGATCTTCCTGACATACATCATAATGAATCTTGTCGGGGTGTTGAAAAAATAACATCCTTCAATATAATAAAACAAGGCTGCCCTCCGGCAGCCTTGTTTTATAAAATCTCACACTATCTGTTAATAGTTGGTAGCGTGAATCTTGAAATAGCTCTTTGGATGCTTGCAGACAGGGCACATCTCAGGAGCCTGTTTGCCGATAACTACATGACCGCAGTTTGAACACTCCCAAATCATGTCCTCGTCGCGTGAGAATACGATTCCTCCCTGAACATTTGCAAGGAGTTTGCGGTAACGCTCCTCATGCATTTTCTCGATGGCTGCCACTTTCTCGAACAGGATGGCGATATCCTCGAAACCCTCCTCGCGTGCTTCAACTGCAAATCCTGCATACATGTCAGTCCACTCATAGTTCTCGCCCTCTGCTGCATCAAGAAGGTTTGCCTCTGTTGAAGGTACCTCACCATTATGAAGAAGCTTGAACCAGATCTTGGCATGCTCTTTCTCGTTGTTTGCAGTTTCTTCGAACAGGGCAGCTATCTGAACATATCCGTCCTTCTTTGCTTTTGAAGCATAATAAGTGTATTTATTGCGAGCCTGTGACTCACCTGCGAATGCAGTCTGAAGATTGGCTTCAGTCTTTGTTCCTTTAAGATCTTTCATGATATAAGTAATTTAATGTGTTATTTTTCAAAGTATAATCCCTGCAAATTTAATCTATTTTTTGAGTTTCAGAAGGGTTTTTGCGAATAATTTTATAGCCAATGGCTGCCATTGCAATCGACATTACAGGTGAAATAAGATTGAACAGGCAATATGGAAGGTACTCGACGGTAGCCACTTTCAAGACCGTCGCCTGAGTCATTCCACATGAATTCCATGGTATAAGGACAGAAACGACAGTGGCGCTGTCTTCTACCGAACGGCTCAGGAGCCTGCTTTCATATCCTCTGTCCTTGAACAGTTTCTTGTACAGACTGGAAGTAAGGATGATGGAAAGATACTGGTCTCCCGTAATCATATTGGCGAATATTCCTGTTCCGACTGTTGATCCAACGATGCTTACCCTGCGGCTGATATATCTTGTCAGAAGATCAGTCAGGCTTTGAAGCATGCCGCTTCCAACCAAAGTTCCACCGAAGGTAACCGCACAGAAAATCAGGAATACGGTGTTGAGCATGCCTGTCATACCTCTTGTCGCGACCAATTCATTCAGCGCTTCGTTGCCTGTAGGTACGGCTGTCTTGTCATAATATGTGAGCAGAAGGCCCTTGAATCCGCTCTCGAAGGTAAGTCCGGAGAAATCTTCAACAGAAGCACCTGTTGCAATTGACGAAATGATATGAGGTTGGAAAAATAAAGCGAATGCCCCTGCAAGCACGGCAGCGATGAAAAGAGTCACCACTGCGGGCACCTTCCTGGCAATCAGGACTCCTGTAAGAACTGGTACAAGAAGAAGCCATGGCGTAATATTGAATGTGTTTGCAAGATCGTTTGAAAAATCCGATATGGTCGCCATGTCAGGAGCCTTATGGCAAAGGCTTACAATCAGGAAAACCACAAGTGCGATACAGAAAGATGGTACCGTGGTCAGCATCATGTACCTGATATGCGTAAAAAGAGGAGTACCGGCTGAAGATGATGCAAGGACTGTGGTATCTGAAAGAGGAGATACCTTGTCTCCGAAATAAGCTCCTGAGATAATTGCTCCTGCTATCCAGCCAGGCTCATATCCCTGTGCAGTACCGATACCCACAAGTGCCACTCCCACCGTTGCAATTGTTGTCCATGAACTGCCTGTCATCAAGGAGACCAGGGCGCAGATGATGCATGTGGCAAAGAGGAAGATGGAAGGAAAGATGACTTTCATTCCGTAGTATATCATGGTAGGCACGACTCCACTGACCATCCATGAGCCTGAGACAGCTCCTATGAGCAGCAGGATGATGATTGCAGATCCTACAGAACTGATATTATCGACAATTGCATCTTCGAAATCCTTCCATGGAATCCGGTAGAAAATCATTGATATGGCGACAGTCACTCCTGCAGAAAGCAAAAGTGCCACCTGACTAGCTCCACTGAGGGCATCGGAGCCGAATATCCTTATCACGAAGAAAAGTGTCGCGATAAGAAAGATGAATGGGATCAGGGATACCGCCCAGGAAGGCTTTTCAGACCTGCTGAATAATTTCATCTGATAGGAAGTTTAGTTAAAAGTTGCAAATATAACAAAAAAAAGGCTCCGGAAACCGGAGCCCTAAATCAAATTTGCATCAGGCGCAATTATTTAGCGATAACGCGAGCCATTTCACAAACTTTGTTTGAGTAACCCCACTCGTTGTCGTACCAAGATACAACTTTAACGAAGGTAGGATCGAGCTGGATACCAGCTTTCTCATCGAAGATTGAAGTGCGTGAGTCGTTGCGGAAGTCAGTTGAAACGACAGCCTCGTTAGTGTATCCGAGGATACCTTTGAGTTCGCCCTCAGATGCTTTCTTCATAGCCTCGCAAATCTCAGCGTAAGTAGCTGGTTTCTCGAGCTCTACAGTAAGGTCAACAACTGAAACGTCAGAAGTAGGAACACGCATTGACATACCAGTAAGTTTGCCATTGAGCTCAGGAAGTACTTTACCTACAGCCTTAGCAGCACCTGTTGAAGAAGGGATGATGTTCTCGAGGA
>JBJFDE010000015.1:0-3275 GCA_051889855.1 Candidatus Cryptobacteroides sp.
CCCTCCTCCTGCTGGGTGAGCATATTGGTGATTCGGGCCTTGTTGGAGTTGAAATTGTACCTCAGTTCCTCCATTGAATAGGTGGAGCCGCCCTGTTTCATCACCGGCTGGCCCTTTACCTCATCCGTAAGAGTGTCCAGAGTACCCCTGGCATACACAGTACCGGTATTCATATCGTACTCCATATAGTCCGCGGTAAGCTCCATGTCACGGTACTTGACAGTCACGTCGCCATAGAGATAAACCTTCTTCTGGCCGTTGCTGAAGACCTCGATGGTCGAATCTTTTCCGGTCGAGAATGCCGGCCTGTCAAGGGAACTCTTCTGCTGGAGAGCCGCCGAGTCAATCTTGAACAGGGAATCTGCAATATGAATTGAGTCCAGGACCGCCTTCATCGAATCGGTAAGGGGCGGAACGCTGTCCTTGTTGAAGGCAACTGCCTGGCTGAAAGAGGTCTTCGGTGGCCGTCTCTGCCGGTTCTTGTCCTGCGAAATGACAGGAAGAGAAACGGTTATGGCAATGATAAACACCAAAACAGCGAGCAGAAACCTGCCTGCGTTATGCTTTCCTATGTGTATATAACGACTCAATTCAATCAATGTATGCGATTAATCGCATTTTTTTATAAATTTGCAAAACACAAATATAAGGCCATTTTGAAAAATACGCAAAAACATATTGCATCTGTCGTCATTCTTATTTTCGCATTTTTTGCATTTTCGCAGCATAATGCGTTGTGTGGCAATGATGGAATGCGATTCAGGACAATCTGCATTGACCCCGGTCACGGTGGAAAGGATCCCGGATGCCTGAGTCCTGACGGCAAGACATTCGAGAGTAAAGTCAATCTTGACATCGCCCTCCGGCTCCAGAGGCTGATAAAGGAGAACTGTCCTGGAATCAAAGTAGTCATGACCAGGACAACGGACGTATTCGTCACCCTTGAGAAAAGGGCGGAGATTGCCAACAGGAACAATGCAGACCTGTTCTTTTCAATCCACGCTGATTCCAATGCGTCAAAAGCCACAAACGGATTCGCCGTTTTCGTGCTTGGAGAATCATCCAACAAGAACAGGGACCTCTATGCCTACAATATGGAAGTGTGCAAGAGGGAGAACTCGGTGATTATGCTCGAGGATGACTACACTACCACATACCAGAATTTCAATCCTTCCGACCCTGAATCCTTCATTTTCTTCAAACTGATGCAGAACGTTAATTTCGAGCAGAGTTTCAGATTTGCAGAGAAGGTGGAGGCAAACCTGCGCAAAGGACCGATGAGGGCGAGCAAGGGCATCCGGCAAGGTGCATTCTACCTGCTCTGGAAAACCTCAATGCCGGCAGCTCTCCTGGAGGCCGGATTCATGTCCAATGCCACTGACCTTGCAACGCTGAAATCGGCCGAAGGTTGTGAAAAGATTGCAAAAGGTGTCCTGAAGGCATTGCAGGAGTACATCAGGGCTTACGACCAGACCGCATTGCAGTCAGGCTCCGCTACTGGCAACGATATTGTGGCTGAATCCCGGGATGCCGCCCCGGCCAGCAAACCAGCTGTATCAGGAAAGAAATATGGTATCCAGATTCTGGCAGGAGGAAAGCGTTTGAAGGAAAATGACCCGGTTTTCCGAGGCAACAAGCCGACGATAATATGGAACGGGCGTATATATAAATATATAATATGTGTATCGGACAGTCTTGACGAAGTAAAAAAGAATCTCCGTGATGCCAGGAGCAAATTTGCGGGTTCTTTCGTCGTGGAGATCAAAGATGATGATGCCGGACCGGTAAAGTAAGACAGCATTGTCCTGAATTGAAAATGAAGAATTATGAAAAGAGAAACTAAAATCGGCGTTTTCGCTACATTGGTATTATTGTCCACATTTCTCATTATCAATTACTTGAGAGGTGCGGATGTGTTTGACAAGGAAATCACCATCATTTCCCATTATCCTACCATTGAGGGGCTCGAGCCTTCCAATCCGGTAATTGTCAAGGGATACAAGGCCGGTTCCGTAAGCAAGGTGGCCTACAATCCCGAAACAGACATGTTTGATGTGACCTGCTCTGTCCTTAAGAAAATCCGTATCCCGGAAGACTCGAAGATGACGATTCACAGCGTTGACCTGATGGGTGGAAAAGGCATCCGGATCGACCTGGGAACCTCACCTGTAATGGTGAAGAACAAAGCTGAGCTGCAGGCTGACTATGCTCCGGACCTTGTAAGTTCTCTCACCAATCTCATTGGCCCGCTCATTGTAAAGCTCTCAGGCATGCTTGACAGTTTGAGCACCACTGCAGAAGGCCTGAACCGCATACTTTCCGCCGTGGACGAGAAGCAGGTCAAGTCTTCCATCAACCATCTGGAGGGAACACTTGCCAATGTTGACAAGTTCTCCGGAATGCTTGCTGGCAAAACTGCGGACATTGACAGTCTTGTGGCAAACCTCAAGGATGTCTCTGCACGTCTCATTTCTATTTGCGATAGGGCGGACAAGGCGGTCGCCAATGTCTGGACAATCACGGACAATCTGACCGAAGCCGACCTCAAGGGTCTTGTAGAGTCTTTGAAGTCACTTTCCGTCCGCCTCAATGACACCGACGGCACAATCGGCAAGCTGATAAATGACGGTGAAGCCTATGATTCTCTCAACAGTCTTCTGTCAGATGTAGACAGTCTTGTGAAACGAATTGAAGCTGATCCGAAAAAATATTTGAAATTCAAAGTTTCGTTGTTTTAGAAAACAAATGTTGAAAACTCCTGTTTTTACGCTGACAATGCCTGAAATTCAATGAGTAATAGATATTTTGGTAATTATAATTTTTAAAAATAAGAAACCGCTACTGACTATGCTGAGATGCAGTTTTGCATTTGTAATCTATTGAATATAAATGATTTAAAGTTTACCTGTTTGCCAAAAAACAAAACGGTATAACGTAAAAATATTTTATAAATACAATACCAATTACGTTTTTTTATAAAATATTTTTCCCCCATATTTGCAAAGCGTCGGAAGAAAAGGTTCGCCTGACATTCCGGTGCTTTTTTTCACTTTACAATAATATTATTCAGATTCGGGAACAGCGGTCCCCAATATAAGGCTTGAGTCAGACAATATGCAGAAGGGAAGTCACATAGAGGTTTGGAATGAATGCAGCAGGATAATCGAGAACATTATCGGCGCCCAGATGTTTGAGCGCTGGTTCAAGCCGTTGAAGCCGCTTTCACTCAAGGATTCGACATTGACCCTTGAGGTCCCGTCTGATTTTTACAGGAA
>JBJFDE010000016.1:0-3261 GCA_051889855.1 Candidatus Cryptobacteroides sp.
AAGGATATGACAATTAATGACACATTGAAAAGATGTGATTTGGTACAGATGGACATTGAAAAACAAAGAGAGATCTTTAATACACTTGATAACGATACAAAAGCTTTGCTATACAGATACAAGGTAGTTACAGATATTCAATCTCCATCTGTTTCAAGGAAAGATAAGAAACATCTGAAGAAACTGCTCAAGAAAGCACAGCCTGAAATATATTCTTACAAACGTGAAGAATTCAACACTTGGTGCGAAGGATGGATGAAGGATGCCCGCGAGCAGTTGAAATGGGATGAGAAAAAGATATACGTGTATTCCATGACACTAATGACTAAAGACGAATTTGATTACTATCTCAAGTTTCGCAAGTAATAACTTATTATGGTCCTGGAGGTTGTGCCGCTTGCGAAACTTCTTCCCACCGCACATTTCCTTTTTTACGAGGACCTATCCCTAAATCCCTTCCCCCGGGGAAGGGACTTACTGTCGACCTAAAGGTCTCTAAATATGGTAGTTTCGCTAAATGCGAAACTTGAGTTAAATTACTATTTGAATAAGTTTCAAAATTGATTAAATGAGATTGAAGTGATACTTCATTGATATTCCCGGCAAATTGTCGGGAATATTTGTTTTTGTAATTATCACATTGTTACATCATTTTTTCGTAACTTTGTGGCTTTGGAGAGATTTCTCCACGCGCTTCGCTTGGTCGAAATGACAAAAATTTCGAACGTAATGCAAGGTGTAATTCAAAGTCGAGACGAAACGTTGTCATGGCAAACTTAATGCAAGGTGTCATGTCAAGCGAAGTCGAGACATCTGAATAATAATGAATTAAAAATAGTAATAATGAAAAATTTTGTAGAAGAATTAAAATGGAGAGGCATGATCCAGGACATCATGCCGGGCACTGAGGAAAAACTCCTCGAAGGCCCGACAGCAGCTTATGTCGGCATCGACCCGACCGCGGATTCTCTCCATATCGGCCACATGGTCAGCATAATGATACTCAAGCACTTCCAGAACTGCGGCCATAAGCCGCTGGCACTCGTGGGAGGCGCAACGGGAATGATCGGAGACCCATCTATGAAGTCACAGGAGAGGAACCTGCTCGACGAACAGACCCTCAGCCACAACGTGGCCTGCATCAAGGCACAGCTCTCCAAATTCCTCGATTTCGAGTCAGACTCCCCGAACAGGGCCGAACTCGTGAACAACTATGACTGGATGAAAGGATATTCATTCCTCGATTTCACAAGGGATATCGGAAAACATATCACCGTCAACTATATGATGGCCAAGGATTCAGTGAAGAAACGCCTCAGCTCGGAGTCCCGCGAAGGTATGTCATTCACCGAATTCACCTACCAGCTCCTTCAGGGCTACGACTTCCTCTATCTCTATGAACATAAGGGTTGTACCCTCCAGATGGGTGGAGCCGACCAGTGGGGCAACATCACCACAGGATCCGAGCTCATCCGCCGCATTCTCGGCAAGGAGGCATTCGCACTCACCTGCCCTCTTATCACAAAGGCAGACGGCGGCAAATTCGGAAAGACCG
This sequence comes from Candidatus Cryptobacteroides sp., assembly GCA_051889855.1. GTDB lineage: Bacteria > Bacteroidota > Bacteroidia > Bacteroidales > UBA932 > Cryptobacteroides. The sequence goes on from JBJFDE010000016.1 coordinate 1,556, forward strand.
AAAAAGGCAATATCTGGCTCGACCCGCAGAGGACATCACCATACCAGTTCTACCAGTTCTGGCTCAACGTTTCCGATGCCGATGCTGAAAAATATATCAAGATTTTCACTATGCTCGGCAAAGAGGAAATAGAAGAGGCCATTGCAAGGCATGCAGAGGCACCTGAGCGCAGGGAACTCCAGAAACTCCTCGCAAAAGAAGTAACCACAATGGTTCATGGCACAGAGGAATATGAAAAGGCAATTGCAGCTTCAGGAATGCTTTTCGGAAACTCTACAAGAGAAGCTCTCAAATCGCTCGACGAGAAGACCTTCCTCGACGTGTTCGGCGGCGTTCCTTCCTTCGAGGTTGAAGCTTCAAAATTCCCTCTCGGAGTAATCGACCTGCTCGCAAGCGAGACAGCAGTATTCCCTTCAAAAGGAGAGTGCCGCAAGATGATTCAGGCAGGCGGAGTGAGCATCGACAAGGAAAAAGTCACCGACATCAACGCCCAGATTGACTCCGAGTCATTCATCAACGGAAAATATATCCTCGCACAGAGAGGCAAGAAGAACTATTACCTCATCAAGGTTATCTGAATATGGAAAAAGGCACTGAAAGCACCAGGCAGCTGAAAGTTGCCAAGGAGATACAGAAAGACATGGCTGAGATCATCCGCAGCAAAGGCATGGCCGCCTTTCAAGGCGCGCTGGTGTCGGTGAGCGGTGTAAAAATCAGCCCTGACCTTTCAGTATCAAAGATTTACGTAAGTGTTTTCCCTTCCGAGAAAGCTCAGGCCGTGATGTCCATCCTCGAAGAAAACAGCAGGGCACTGCGCGGCGAGCTCGGTTCAAAAGTGGGCAAACAGCTGAGAATCGTTCCGGAAATTACCTTCTATCTGGACAGCTCGCTCGACTATGTGGAGCACATCGAGGAACTTCTGAAGAAATAGATGTTTCCTTCGAAATGAACCTGCCGCTGTTCATAGCCAAACGCTACCTTGTCGCTAAAAAGTCACACAATGTCATCAATCTGATTTCAGCGATAAGTGCCATTGGCATGGCCATAGGAACGGCTGCGCTCATCATAATAATGTCAATTTACAACGGCTTCGACTCGCTCATCAAATCCATGATGGGCAATGTCGAGGCCGATCTCGTAATTGAGCCCGCCAAAGGAAAGGCTTTTGTTCCGCAAGGGGAGGTCTATGACTGGATATATGACCAGGAAGATGTCCTGAATATGTGCTGTGTCCTTCAGGAGCAGGTGTTCATTAGTTATGACGGCAAGCAGGGACTTGCCATGGCGAAGGGAGTGGACTGGATATATGAAGAGGAAACTCCCCTGAAGGATTTTGTACGTGATGGGGAATTCAAACTGCATCGTGGGGACGTGCCCTTGTGTGCAGTCGGAGCCGGGCTTGCCTGGGAGATGGACATCAATCCGAGGTTCCTTTCCCCCGTGGAAATGTATTTCCCGTCGCGCACCAGGAAGATAAGCCTAAGCAACCCTGCCTCATCCATAGAAAGTGTAAAAGTCTGGCCATCATGCACTTTCGCGCTTAGCAGCGACATTGATGCAAGTCTTATGATTGTTCCCATCGAAAAGATGAGGGAACTTTTGGAATATGACCAGGAAGTATCTGCAGTGGAAATCCGTCTGAGGGAGGATGCCCCTAAGGATGCATTGAAAAGGATACAGAAAGAAATCAGTTCCATGCTCGGTCC
>JBJFDE010000017.1:0-3245 GCA_051889855.1 Candidatus Cryptobacteroides sp.
GAGGCTTCTTAACAAATGCTGTATATTGCCTTTACCAGAACAAACGCAACAGGACATTTGCAGACTACAAGGATGGAAAGCTCTGGGCTTCAAACATTTTATTCTGCGCCCTCGCCGGCCTTCTGTGGTACAGCCAGTTCTTCGGACTGTCACTCGGCCGCAGCTTTTTCGAGGCTTCCAGCCCGCTGGACACTCTTGCTTTCTGTATCCTGATGGCACTGAACGTTACATTCTCCAATGTTTGGGGTATCATCCTCAAAGAATGGAAAGGATGTTCCAAAAAGACAATCGTTGTACTTTTGACAGGAATTGCCGTGCTGATTATCAGTTCCTTCCTGCCTGAATTATTGAAATAACCATGAAATCTATACTTGAAAATCGTCCCGGACTCTCAGCCGCCGTATGGCAGGTGGCTGAGACTGCCGGTTATCTCTGGCAGAAAGGCTGGGCAGAAAGAAACGGTGGAAACATCACCGTGAACATAACTGAACACATAGATGACGAAATCCGCAGCATGCCGGCCATCAGCCAGCCCAAGGCCATTGGCACTACCCTGCCTCACCTCAAGGGTTGCTGGTTCTATTGCAAAGGAACACAGAAGCGCATGCGCGATCTTGCCCGTGACCCTATGGCCAACGGCTCCATCATCCGCATCCTTGACGACTGTGCAAGCTATGAAATCGTTGCTGACAATCCTGTCATGCCGACCTCAGAGCTCCCTTCACACCTGAGCGTGCATAACTATCTTCTCGCCAAAGGGTCTCCGTACAGGGCTTCGCTTCACACCCATCCGATCGAGCTGGTTGCGATGACTCATTGCAGGAAATTCATGGAGAAGGATGTTGCCACGAATCTGCTCTGGTCCATGATTCCGGAGACCAAGGCATTCTGTCCTCGCGGTCTCGGAATGGTGCCTTACCTCATGCCGAGCGGTGTGGAACTCGCCGAGGCAACCATCAAGGCCATCGAAGATGACTATGATGTTGTCATGTGGGAAAAACACGGCGTATTCGCTGTAGATACAGACATCATGTCAGCATTCGACCAGGTGGATGTCCTGAACAAGGCTGCTCAAATCTACATTGCTTCCAAAAACATGGGATTCGAACCGGAAGGCATGTCACAGGCCCAGATGAAAGAACTGAGCGACACCTTCGGGCTTCCGAAATAAAAAAAAACGCCCTTACGGGCTTATTTTAAAGTGATGCCTGGCTTCGACCGGGCATCACTTTTTGTTGTCACGTCATGCCCGGCCCGACCTGGTATCTGTTATTACATACCCTCTTCAGATGTCATCAGATCCCCGGCCGAGCCGGGGATGACAGGGATGAACGAGCCGGGGATTGCATATTATTGAATCAATCAGCTTTATTGAATATTACTCCAATCACGTAGTAATGAGGAGTTTCCTTAAGAATATAAGTTGTCATGTCAGGATCAAGTTCAGCTGCGCCGCAGAATCTGATTATCTTGAATTTTGAATCATACCAGAATGATGCATAGCTCACAAGAGGAATGTACTTTCCCTCTTCAAATGCAGAAGCTGTGAATGGAATGGGTTTATACTTATACACGACATCATTATCAAAGGCACCTTCATGATTGACCGGTTTCAAGGCAAGGTTGAATCCGAAACTGCCCTGATTCTCAACAAAAACTCTTCCCACAGCAGTCGAATCATTCGTACAGGGAAGGAATCCGACCGTGATTTTCCCTGAACATGAATATATACCGTTATCATAATCCACTGAAGCTGACCTGATCTCAGCAAGTTCTTCATCAGAACGTTCTTTCCACATGAATTCCTTCACCATTGTCCTGTTCTTGAGGCCACGTCCATAGGACTTTACTTTTATTGGATCGGGGTTGCCTGCGACATATTCCCTGATTTCAAACTTAATATGATAAGTCGTGTCCTTAAGTTGGGAAATGTCATAGGAATAGGCCATGTATCCTTTCTGGTTCAAGAGAGCAATGTAATCCTCCACAGATGCCTCAACAGGCATAACTGTCTGTGCAGATGAAACAATGTAACTTAATGACAATAACAATGTCAGAAGAATTGCGTTTTTCTTCATAATCTGATTATTTGGTTGTGACTATTTCTCGCCGTTCAAGATTTTGAGGATCTCGTCAGTCTCTTCAAGAGTGATACGAATTCTTTGTTTTCAAGGATACGCACGATTGTCTCATATTTTCTCCAATTCATTTATTTATAGAACCTTTGCTTATGATGATATCATAAATCAGTACCGTGCTGAACGGTCTCCCGAACATCACGATGCAAACATACAACTAATATTTTAATATTACAACTAATTATTTGGTTATTTAACGAGAAGCTTCTTTTTATATTCTGATTTCAGAATGATTTGTAGGCACAGAGGACGGATTTGCCGGGCGGTGGGGGTGGAAATAACGGTGGAGCGGGCGATGACGGTGGGGCTGCGCTTCTGCAGTGAAGTGGGGTCTCGAACTCATGGAATTCGCCTTTGTTGCGGATGCCTTCTTTTCCAAGGAGACCTATGTCTCCGGAGCCAAAACACTGGGATTCGATATCATAAGCCGTCTTAGAGATGAGATTCGTTTGAAGTACCTGTACGTTGGCCCAAAGGCAGGAAAGAGGGGACGTCCGAAGAGGTTCACAAGTCCTGTTGACCTCAAGTTTCTGGATAAGTCCGTCTTTGAGACCGACACTCTGGAAGGCGTTATCCAATAATCAAATACTCGTTATTGGTGACTCAAAAGCGATAGAATCAGTGTTTCAAAATTGCAATATGAGACTTTGTCAAACTATTGAAAGATTTTCTTTTAAATGAAGTTGTAACCTATTGATACTTAATGGGTACTGATAGGTTGTTGTAAGGTTATTAATTTGGCGGTGATATTTATTGTTACTATCTTTGTAAAATTAAGTAAAAGACAACTAAGATTTGATTGAAATGAAACGACTGTTGGTATTTTTGTTCTGTGCATTTAATGTGTTCATTTCTTGTAAGGATGATCAGATAGGGGCAGCTTTGGCGTCTGCAGAAATAAGTATGAATGAAGATCCGGAATCTTCGTTGAAGATATTGGAATCAATAGATAGGAGTCAAATTTTGTCACGTAGGCAAAAAGCAGAATTTGCATTACTTTATTCAATTGCTTTAGATAAGAATTATATAGACGTACAGTCTGATAGTATAATTGCCCCTGCTGTTGAATATTATAAAAGTCACGGACCTAGAGCAGAACGGTTTCAA
>JBJFDE010000018.1:0-3238 GCA_051889855.1 Candidatus Cryptobacteroides sp.
AACTGGAAGGGTATTGCCCTTACAGTATTCGGCAACGGTTCATACGGCAACGACCTGTTCATGTCATATCAGTACTTTAACATTTCATACAGCCTCAAGAAACTCTACGACCAGAGATGGACTACATCCAATCCTAACGGAAAATACGCTCATCCAAGGACAGCAGGTGCAGAGAAATACAACCTCTCCAACCACATGGTATTCGACGGTTCATTCTTCCGCATCAAACAGATTCAGCTCGGTTACACCCTTCCTTCAAAGATCAGCAAGAAGGCATTCATCGAGAGACTCCGTATCTATGCATCTCTTGATAACTTCTTCCTCTTTACCAAATATCCTGGAATGGACCCTGAGGCATCGGCAACATCAACATCCGGAATGGGAGTTGACTACGGTAACTATCCTACCACCAAGAAGGTTGTATTCGGTCTTTCTATCACATTCTAATATCTGACATCAATGAAAAAATCAATAATAATTTCAACATTTGCAGCTCTTGCCATTGTAAGCACTTCCTGCAATCCGGATCTTCTCAACATCCCTCAGATGGGTGTGACAAGCGAGGAGACCTTCTATGTCACAGACCAAGACTGTGAACAGGCCACAGCCGCAGTTTACAATGCTTCCAGAAAAGTATTGACCGGAAAGCCTTCCATCGGTTCATACGAGAATGCTTTCTTCCTCAAGAACCTCCTCAGTGACGATATCCGTACAGGTTCAACACGTACGGACCAGACCAACCTCCAGCAAATCTGGGAAATGCACCTTGTGACCACAAACGACTGGTTCAGAATCATTTATGATGAGTATTACAGCTCCATCTACCTTGCAAACCTCGTTCTTGAGAAATTCAATCCGGAGGACAGTGAAATCAAGGCCCGCAATATCGCTGAGTGCCGTGGTCTGCGTGCTCTTTCATACTACGACCTTGTAACCCTCTGGGGAAGAGTTCCGCTTGTGACCAAAGTGCTCAAGACAGCTGACGAATTCCAGGTGGAGAACACAGAGATTGCTGAAATCTGGAAATTCATCGAAGATGAGCTGAATGACATCATCAAAGGTGGAAAACTTACTCAGCGTCAGGGAATTGCCGACAAGAATGGCTCTGCACGCTTCACAATCGATGCTGCAAGAACCCTTCTCGGAAAGGCCTATATGTATCAAGGCAAATATGAGGAAGCAAAGGCTGTCCTGACAGATGTTATTCAATCAGGCAACTTTGACCTTATCAGTGATATCACTACATTCTATCATCCTCAGGCTAACGGATGTGAGGAGTATGTTTACGAGCATGTCCGTCACTACGACATGAGTACTGCCTATGATCAGGACGGATGGCACGGAATCCTCTGGAACTGGCCTTTCGCACTCGGATTCAACATGGGCTCGGATGCACAGAATTTCTACAAATTCAATCCTCAGGGCTACAGCCAGTGTCAGGTTCCTAAAGACCTCTATGATGCATTCGTTGCAGAGGAAGGTGTTGACGGTATGCGTGTGAATGCATGGATTGTCCCTATCACCAAGTTCCCTGAAATCGGTATTGGTGTTGCAGCAGAGAAAACATATTATAACTCAGAGGGTTATCTCCGACTCAAATGGCTTGCCAGCACAGATGACGAAAATGTCACAATGTGGCATGCAAACCAGTCAAATACCCCAGTGTTCAAATATGATGATGTCCTGCTCCTTGCTGCTGAGGCTTGTGTTCAGACAGGAGACAATGCTACGGCTCTCAAATATGTAAACAAGGTTCGCTCACGTGTCAACCTTGCTCCTATCTCAGACATCAACATGGATGTCATCAAAAAGGAAAGAAGGCTTGAGCTTGCAATGGACGGAGTCCGTTTCCAGGACCTCAAGAGATGGGGAGATGCTCCTAAGGTATTGGCAGAGAAATCAAAGATGCTTCCATATCTCACTATTTCCCCGGATCCTTCGAACGATCCGAATGACGGTACATACCATTCATGGAAATACACTTTCAAGGTGGAGTACAAACCTAACAACTATGATGACCATAGCTGGACAACAGGCCGTGACGACTACCTCCCATTCCCACAGAATGAGATTGACGTGAATAAAAAACTACAACAGAATCCGGGCTATTAATCATGAAAAAACTATTGTTTTCAGCCATTGCAGCCATCGTCCTCTTGTCATGCAAGGGTCCTGATTCAGCGCTGTGCTCCAGGCATGGCATGATGAACGAGGACGGATGGTTCAAGGTTCAGGACATCACTCCTGAGAATGGCACTGGCAATGTTTATATGATCAGTGAACATAACGATGCCACCTGCTATCTCGTTACTGGCTCCAAATATGCCATGCTTATCGACACCGGCATAGGAGTAGGAGATTTGTCCGGTCTGGTGTCTTCGCTCACCGACCTTCCGCTGATAGTCGTCACTACCCATGGACATCCTGACCATATTGGAGGCAATTACCAGTTTTCGGAGGTATGGCTGCCGGAGAAAGACCTTGATGTCATGAAGTCGATGAATCCCCTCAATAATCCTGATTTGGAAACCTACGTGGCATCTTATGCCAAAGATTTCAAATATGATGTTGAGGCAGTAAAGAGAAACATCGAAGAAATCAAAACCTATCCTGACTATGAACTTCGCCTTTTCGGTCCCGGCAAAAGCTGGGACCTTGGAGGCAAGGTCATTACAACTCTGGAACTCGGTGGCCATACGCCCGGAAGCATACTTTTCCTGGATGAAGCTGACGACATGGTTTTCAGCGGTGATGCAATGAACGGTTATCTCTGGATGTGGTCTGACCATAGCCTTTCCATCGAAGAATATGAGAAGAATCTGACAGCAGTCGTGCCGGAATTGAAAAAATTTGGCCATATTTACGGCGGTCATGAATTCAGGCCACAGGGAATGGAATCCAGTCAGGCTGAAACAATGCTTGCCGACCTGCATTCTGTTCTTAACGGAGAAGTCCAGCCTGTACCTACGCCAAAGCCTATGGACGGCGAGGGAACAGTGAATGTATATTATTTCAAGACATGGCTCCTTTGGGCCAAATAAACAGAAGAATGAACAAGACAATTGTATTTGCTGCGGCTGCCCTTGCCTTGGTTGCATGTGCAAGCGAGCCATCATTCGAACAGACAGAAGAAGTGGGACCATTTACGGTCTCACTTCTTGAAAAGAATGTCTGGCATGTTGAAGACTGTACGTCATCCCATCCTCATGGACTTTCAGTCAAGGAAGACGGATCATAC
>JBJFDE010000019.1:0-3227 GCA_051889855.1 Candidatus Cryptobacteroides sp.
TCCCCCTGAAATATGCTTCCATCGTGGATATGAGCAGGCTCTTGCCGAACCTGCGGGGACGGCTGAGAAAATAGTATGTCCCTGAAGTGGCCAGTTTGTAAATATGGGCAGTCTTGTCCACATAAGTATAGCCCCCTTCGCGGAGTTTCTCAAAATTCTGAATGCCTATAGGGTACAACATATCGTATCAAAACTTATTAACCCGCAAAGATACAAAAAAAGGAGGAATAATCATAATCATCCGCAACAAGACAGAGTCAGTCACTCGGTGCGAATGCCGTCGGCGGGGTTGCGGCGCACGGCGTGGATGGTCTGACAGAGGATGGAGAGCAGGGCTATACCTATGAACATCAGCACAATATGCAGGACATTCCTTCCGGCACTCCCGTTGAGAGGCCTTTGGACTTGATGGCTTTCAGGGCTTCTCCCTGACCGCATTTGACACTAGTTATAACCTTCTGATTCTTTGCAATATTGACAATCTCTATTTCTCAGGCATCATTACTCATATTTTATGTAATCTCGGAATACAACTCCAGATTTACATAAAAAATTGCGAATCTGAATACATATACAAACAATTTTCAATCAACAATCCCAAAGTACTACTTTATGGTATATCATAGATAATTATAAAGTAGTAACAAACCTTACGCCGAACTACCTCACTGACATTGAGCAGATAATGACGGAAAGCTTATGAATTTTTATTGTAGTTATAAGACATTTTTGCTACTTTTGAGACCCGAAATTACACTTTTTTACAATATCTATGAAACGCTTTATCATCGCAGTTGCCGCTCTTGTACTTGCATCTTGCAGCAATGATTTTCAGCAGCCTCAGGCGGCTGCCGTTCCCTCACCCGAGTATTCTGTCTTTTCAGAAGGACTAATTGCAGACATTATTCCCGAAGGATGGTTGAAAGAGATTCTTATCCGTCAGAGGGAAGGACTTACCGGCCACCCGGAAGCGATGGACTATCCATACAATAGTGTCCTCTGGGCAGGGGATTTGAAGAGGGATTCGGACTCAAGGGGAGCAGACTGGTGGCGTTTCGAGCAGACCGCATATTATCTCGACGGCCTGGCGCGTCTAGGCTACATCATTGATGATCAGGAACTTCTAAAGGTATGGAATGATAACCTCGAATATGTTCTTGCCCATCCTCTTCCTTTCAAAGCAGGTCAAATTCCTACTGAGGAAGAAATCAGTGAAATCAACAATTTCGTGGCACAGATTACTGCCGACCCGAATGTGGACGATCATCGCAAATTCAGGGCTCTCCGAAATAAAATGCTGATGGAAATACGTTCGGCAGACCGTCCGGAAGGGCGGCTCGGTCCTGAGACGGAATCAATGGCCTGGCCATTTGCAGTCTTCTTCCGCGCCCTCAAGGCTTGTTATGAAGCAACTGGAGACAGCCGTATTCCAGCAGCTCTTGAGAAGAATTACCTCTCATATACTCTCGCGGAGTTGAGCCTCAGCCGTTTTGTCGTTAACGTCGAAGGCATCCTCTGGACCTATTCAATCACAGGAAATCCTGAACTTCTTACTCTTGCTGAGGGAGTTTGGAATGGAGCATATTCTGAGCTGAATCCACGCAACTGCAGTGATGACAGTGTTCTCAGGATGCATGGAGTCACCATGAATGAACTTCTGAAAGTTCCTGTCATACTTTATGAATATACAGGCAAGCAAGCTTATCTTGAGCAGGCCTTGAATGCTTGCAGGAAAATGGAAGTTCCGAATATGCTGGTTGACGGAGTGAATTCCAGCACTGAAGGCCTTGCAGGCAATGACGATCTTGCCAGTCACGAGACTTGTGACATTTCAGATTATTGCTGGACTATGGGATATTTTCTGATGGCAACAGGAGACGTTTCATTTGCAGACAGGATTGAGAAATGTATGTTCAATGCTGCCCTGGGATGCATTACCAAGGATTTCAAGAGTATGCAATACTTCTCTTGCCCGAATCAGTTCATTGCAACGGGAGAGTCCAACCACAATGGCTTCAAATACGGGCTCACCTGGATGCAGTACCGTCCTATACATGAAACGGAATGCTGCATAGGCAATCTGCACCGTTATTTCCCAAATTACGTATCAAGACTGTGGATGAAGGATGCTTCCGGTTCACCTGTTGCAGCTCTTTACGGACCTTGCTCGGTTGTATATGACCTGGGCGATGGTCTGAGCGTCAGGATAGATGAGCAGACTGACTATCCGTTCGACAACAAGATTGACTTCCGTTTTACCTTCTACCAGGACGGCAGGCTGTCGAGGAAGCTACATCATATGAGTTTCACCTATCGTGTCCCTTCCTGGTGCAAGGCCTGCGAACCAGGTTTCTACACTAAGACAGATGATTGGAAATCAGGAGATGTCTTCACTCTCGAACTTCCGATGGAAGTGGCTTTCGAGGATAATGCCGTGCGGGGCAGGAGCATTGTGCTCGGACCGGTCGTCTATTCATACAGCATTCCGGCTTCATGCACAGAAGATAATGCAACCTATGGTAATCTTGCAGGAAAGAAGTCTGCAAATCCTGATTTCAAGAGCTGGACCTTGCTTCCTGACGGGAAATGGAACTATGCTTTGTCCGATTGCGATGCATCTGACGTGGAGGTCGTTTGGACCAAGGCCAAGGGCTTCCCGTTCGACCCGGGCAATTCTCCGATTATCCTTCGTGTAAAGGCTTCTGAGGTTGAAGGATGGGAACTGAAGGAAAACCGTTTTACCCCTGCAATTCCTGAGGAATTCGAGACTGTGGACGGTTCTGAAACTGTTCTTGAACTTGTTCCTTATGGAAGCACCACCCTGCGTCTGACCACATTCCCTGTGAGCAGGTAGCGCGAAAAACATAGTAACCGGGGCATTGAGGTAACTGGAGAGAAGCAGTATTAATTGGTTCTGCCGGTATATGCCTGGGAGGCTGAGACGTCCAAAGTGGCCTTAAAGAAATCCTGATGTGCTTTCCAGAGGCGTTCCTTCCACGGAGTCTCGCCCTCAGAGATTTGGACCACAAGCATCCAGAGCTGTTTCTTGTGCCAGTTGACCTGGCAGCTAGTGTTCCAGGCACCTCCGTGGCCGCATCAAGTATAACTTTCGTCCTTGACTCCTCCCTCATGCAGGAGTCTATAATAATAAGTTTATCCATTATTACTTTTCGAGATACTTGACCACCTTGCAAGGATTGCCTACGGCAACGCATCCGTCAGGGATG
>JBJFDE010000020.1:0-3224 GCA_051889855.1 Candidatus Cryptobacteroides sp.
GTGCAGCCAAGTCACAAAGGTCTCTTGTGATTGTGTTTGTAGGTACTTTTTTTGCCATTTGTATATAATTTTAATATTCTCCTATTTAGTTATACCGCGGGATTCAATGATGGTTTCATTTATTTTTCCCGGTTTTGGCATTTTCTTTCATCAGAGTCTTTCTTTCCCTTGCAAAATCCCTTTCTGATTTGTCAGAATCAGATGTAGCGAGAGGATTTTTACCAAGAGCTTTCTGTACCCTCTGGTAAACCGCATCCAGCTCTCTCCTGTATTTTGAATCCGGATTTTCGCCAACGAAGTTGAGATAATCATCCACGAAGACAAGATATCTCTCTTTCTGTTTGTTCTGTACGCTCAGATGGGCGTATTTATACGATGCCATAGCAGTATAATACAGGATATCTTCCCTGTAAATGTTGTCGGAATCATCCTTCAGGACATTTCGCAAAGCCACCCTTGCAGCAAGGTAATCCTCCATCTTGTAATAGAGTTTCGCACCTTCATAAGCCTTGCGGTCCAGGCGTTCATTCAAATCCTCGAGCATCAGGTCGCAATCCTCAATATGGGTAGATGAAGGGAATTCAATCTTGTACTCTGAAATAGCTGCAATTGCCTTGTTGGTAGGAGTCTGGTCAAGTTCATATCTCAAAGTTGACCTATAAAGACAATCAAGCCTGAGGTACCTTGCCTCAGAGGCGAAAGGGCTGCGCGGATAATTCTCTATGAATTGCTCGAAATTGGTCTCTGCAGTATAATAGTCCCTGAATTTGTAATTGCTCAAGCCCCAGTAATAACGTACGGTATCATCCCTCTCGGTGCCGTCCGTAAGAACTGAAAGAGACTAGAACAAAGTCGCGGCCTAGTTGTATTTCCTGTCATTGAAATACTTGAAGGCAGCTTCATATTTTGCTTCCACATCATTGCTGTTCAGCATCATTTCAAACTGAGACTTGCACGAGCTGAGTGCAATCAATGATGTCAGAACAAAAAATAAATATCTGATTTTCATTATTTTGTATGTTTAAGGAACTTTTCTGCATCCAATGCGGCACGGCAGCCTGAAGCTGCAGCGTTGATTGCCTGTCTGTAAACAGGATCCTGAACATCACCTGCTGCAAACACACCTTCAACATTGGTCTTTGAAGTATTTCCGTCAGTAATGATATATCCCTCCTTGTCAACAGCCACATATTTGCTGAAAACTTCGGAATTAGGATGATGTCCTATGGCCAGGAAAAAGCCGTCGAGGGCTATATCAAATACCTCGCCATTCTTTCTTTCAATCCTTGCTCCCTTCACCGAATTGCCGTCGCCCAGCACTTCCTTGGTATTGCAGTTCCATAGAATTTCAATATTTTCAGTTGCAGCAACCCTTTCCTGCATGGCCTGTGAAGCTCTGAGGACATCCCTTCTGACAATCATATAGACTTTCTTGCAAAGCCCTGCCAGATATGTTGCTTCCTCACATGCAGTATCTCCGCCTCCGACAACGGCTACGATTTTCTTTCTGTAGAAAAAACCGTCACAAGTTGCACATGCAGAGACTCCGAGGCCTTTGTATTTTGTTTCTGAATCCAGGCCAAGATACCTGGCTGTTGCTCCTGTGGCTATGATAAGAGTCTGGGCAAGAATTTCTTTCGTGCCGTCTATGGTAATTTTGAACGGTCTCTCTGAAAGGTCGGCATCGGTAACCATTCCAGTACGGATATCTGCTCCAAGCCTTGAGGCCTGGGCACGCATTGTCTCCATCAGGACCGGACCGGATATTCCATTTTCAAATCCCGGATAATTCTCTATGTCAGTGGTAGTTGTAAGCTGTCCTCCCGGCTGTAATCCTTCATAAAGGACAGGTGACATATCGGCTCTGGCGCCGTATATGGCCGCAGTATATCCTGCAGGCCCGCCTCCGACGATGAGGCATTCAACAGTTTCTGTCTGCATAATGTCGTATTAATTAAAACGGCATACAGCTCCGGCCATATGCGCAAGGTGCAAATATAATCAAAGGATTTTGATTATAGAAATTTCTTTACCTTGCGGTAAATCCATCCTAAAAGGCAATCCGGCATAATGACGACCAGCGGGAGGAAAATCCAGTTTATCAGTCCCGGCATCACACCCCTGCGGCGTTTGAAAGTAGCCCTGAGAGCCCTGCTGACAGCCTTTTCAGGACGAATCATGACAGTAAGTCCTCTTGCCAGTTTCCTCAAATCATCCCTCAAAGGAACGAGAGGTGTGTCAACAGCCCCGAAATAGGCATTGGTGACACTCACGCCTGTCTTCTGGCACTCTATCCTGAGTTCGCGGGAATAATCTTTGACAAAACGTTTGGTATTGCCGTACATTCCGATTCCGGGCCAGCTCATCCATGCAGCAAGTGAAGAAATGTTCAAAATATAACCGCATCCCCTTTCTTTCATGGGGTTGACATATTTGCGGCAAAGCATAAGAGGAGTTGTCATATGTACCGCCATGATAAGTTCCAGCTTCTTCTCAGCGGTCTCTGCAATGCCTTTGCAATACATGATTCCGGCATTGTTCACAAGTACCTCAACGACACATCCTTCAGCTTCAGTCCTTTGGAATATCTGCTCCGCAGCCTCCCTGGCTGACAGGTCCTGTACAAGAGGCAGAATCCTGAAAGACTCCTTGATAGAATTGTCTGGTCCTTCCAAAGCATTTACGGCATCTTTCACCATGGTGCAAGTCTGGTCCAGTCCCTCCTTGTTGATATCTACCGCCACTACATTATATCCCATGCATGCAAGTCTGATGCAATAGAGACGGCCCATTCCGGATGCGGCTCCTGTCACAAGCGCATAAGTCCTGTAATTTCTAAAAATCTTATTCATTTCAAATTTTAACAAAACGGGCGCAAAATTACCATAATTCTTTCAAATAAAGATAAAAAGATAGACATTTTGATAAATTAAGTTTCGCATTTAGCGAAACTTGAGATATTGTGTACATTTCCTTCCACTGTCAAGTTCTCGTTCAGACTCTTCAGGATGAACATTCTGCATATTCTGTGTCTGGACATAAGCATTCACGGCAGCTGGCATTCCTCCGACAATCAGATAAAGTGAGACCACGAACATCATCTGTATATGAACCACCTCATCAAAGAGAATCAGTGTTTTTCCAGGGGCTAAAGGTTCCGGGACAAATGCGCCAGGAGGGAAAGGATGTAGTTCCAGACGATGAGGTGGTCGGTTTCATTGAGA
>JBJFDE010000021.1:0-9358 GCA_051889855.1 Candidatus Cryptobacteroides sp.
AAATCACGCAATCCTGTGCCTTCTGACCATCTTCGAGTGCTGCCTTCAGGCACATCAAACGGCTTTTGACGTAAAATCTGTGTGGCTCCGGGAAGATCCGAACTGGCCGAACGGTTACTGCGAAGACAAAGCGTGGCGGCTATGAATAATGCAGGCTATGGGATTTCCTTGAACTCCATGATGTCCAGCATGGAGAAAAGCATCCTAATTGACAAAAATGGGAAACAGTTATAGAAAATTATATTCGTTTGGATATAATTTATACTCATTGACATAAAATTATATTAGATATGATATATTTTATTGAAAAATAGTATATTTGCATCAGTTAAGATGTAGTTTTATGAAATCATTGCTATCCGCAACACTCAAAGCACTCCGTAAGGAATATGGACTGACACAAGAGGACCTCGCACTTAAATCTGGTGTCGGACTGAATTTCGTACGTCAACTTGAGCAGGGAAAGCATACTCTCAGAATGGACAAAGTTAACCAGGTGCTCGCCATGTTCGGTTACGAACTGGCTCCCGTGAGATCAGAAGAACTCAATGAAAAGAGCTGAAATATATTACAAGAATTACCTGGCCGGTATATTGACTGAAACCGATGCAGGCTATGAATTCTGCTACACCAGGGATTATCTTGACAGCAAAAATTCTGAGCCGGTAAGCCTTACGCTCCCCTTGACAGACAAACCATATCAGTCAAGCGTCCTGTTTCCATTCTTCGATGGACTTATTCCTGAAGGATGGCTGCTTGATGTTGCACTGAGGAATACTGATCTCAGTTCTCTGGACCGGATGTCTTTGCTTATGCTTTGTTGCAAGGACTGCATCGGTGCAGTGAGTGTTGTACCTTTAAAGAACGAAAGCCATGAGTAAATGTCTATACTGTTACAAAGAGCTTGCTGAAGGCGAAGTGGACTTCCACAAAGGATGCTCCAGAAAATTTTTCGGGATGCCTGAAGCCCCGGTAGTTCCATACTCTCTTGATGAACTGGATGCATTGGCAGCCCAGATTATCCAGTCACAGACAACATTGACCGGAGTTCAGGCAAAACTCTCCCTTCACATCGACAGACATGAAGGTTCAAAAAGGATGACAATCGCAGGCCTTTGGGGAGGCTACATTTTCAAACCACAGACTCAGTCGTACAAGACTCTCCCTGAGAACGAAGATTTGACAATGCATATGGCGGAAATAGCCAGAATCCGAGTAGTTCCCCATACCTTAATCCGAATTAAGGATGGTTCACTCGGATATCTGACCAAGAGGATTGACCGTTCTGCTGATGGCGACAAGATTCCGATGGAAGAGATGTGCCAGATCACCGAAAGACAGACAGAATACAAATACAAGAGTTCATACGAGCAGATTGCAAAAGCCATAGCGAAATATTCATATGTTCCGCTTCTTGACCTCACAGACTTCTATGAGCGGGTATTCTTCAGCTGGATGACAGGAAACAACGATATGCACCTGAAGAACTTCTCTCTCTATGCACCTGACGGCAAATGGGGCCTCGCTCCCGCATACGACTTATTGAACGTGTCTTTAGCCAATCCAAAAGATGACGAAGAGCTGGCTCTGACACTCAATGCCCGAAAGAAACGCATCAAAAAAGCAGACTTCATAAAAGCAATGGAAACCTCAGGTATAACTCCAAAGGTCTTTGACAACATGGTGGCAAAATACCAGAAGCTCCTGCCAAAGTTCAACGAAGCAATAGACATGTCCTTTCTTGATGCTGCTGACAAGGAGACATATAAGCAAAGCATTGCTTCAAAACTTGCAAGAATGAGCTATTGACATGAAACAGGAAAAATTTGGAATGCGAATGAAAAGGATTGTTGTAAAGGTGGGCAGCAATGTGCTGACAAGACAGGACGGGACACTGGATGTGACCAGGATGTCGGCCCTTACGGACCAGGTGGCGCAGCTGCACAAAAGCGGGAAGGAGGTCATTCTCGTTTCCTCAGGCGCCGTTGCTTCCGGAAGGAGTGAGATTACGCCGTCTTCAGCGCTGGATGAGGTGTCGTCCAGACAGTTGTATTCGGCGATCGGGCAGGTCAAGCTGATAAACAGATATTATGACCTTTTCCATAGCCACGGAATAATCTGCGGTCAGGTCCTCACAACGAAGGACAGCCTTTCCAGACCGGGACAATATGAGAATCAACAGCACTGCATCGAGGTGATGCTCGCATGCGGGGTCATCCCGATAATAAATGAAAATGACACCATTTCCCTCACCGAACTGATGTTCACCGACAACGATGAACTTTCGGGGACCATGGCCAGGATGATGGGGGCTGATGCCCTTGTGATTCTGAGTGCCATAGACGGGATGTATGACGGCGACCCTTCCGACCCTGATTCGCATCTCATCCGGGAAATCCGTCAGGACCAGGCGGGGAACATTGAATCCTGCATAAGTCCGTCTAAATCTTCGGCAGGCCGTGGAGGCATGAAAACAAAATGCAATGTGGCCCTCAGCGTCTCTGCATCCGGAATACCTGTTGTCATCGCAAATGGCAAAAGGGAGAACATCCTGCTTTCTGTCCTGGAAGGAAACGATGTCCCTTGCACCTGGTTTGTCACAGAAAAGAAATAACCATGATTCGTGAAATATTGATTGAAGCCGGAGCTGCAGCAGCTTCCGTGCAGTCCATTGAAGACTCCAGAATTTCTGAAATACTTAAAGCAACGGCATCTGAACTGAGAAACAGGACAGAAGAAATCCTTGCCGCCAACCGGGAGGACCTCTCAAAAATGTCGCCTGACAACCCGCGTTATGACCGCCTCCTTCTTTCGGAAGAAAGGCTTGGAGCGATAGCATCCGACATGGAGAATGTGGCATCCCTTCCCTCTCCCCTGGGGCGTACGCTGGAAGAGTGGACGCGCCCGAATGGAATGAAAATCAAAAAGATAAGCGTTCCTTTCGGAGTCATAGGAGTGATTTATGAGGCTCGGCCTAACGTGACTGCGGATGTTTTTTCGCTCTGTCTGAAAAGCGGCAACGTTTGCGTGCTCAAAGGCGGTTCCGATGCAGATTGTTCTAACAGGGCCATTGCATCTGCAATCCGGTCAGTTCTGAAACGGTTCGGCGTGAACGAGGCCGCCTGCACCCTTCTGCCGGCAACACGTGAAGCCACGGCAGGCCTCCTGTCAGCCGTAGGTCTTGTCGATCTGATTATTCCCCGCGGAAGCGGAAAACTGATTTCTTATGTCCGGGAGAATGCAAAAGTTCCTGTCATTGAGACCGGCGCAGGTATCTGCCATACATATTTCGATGCGGATGGTGACATCGAAAAAGGTGCAGCCATCATCAACAATGCGAAAACCCGCAGGGTAAGTGTCTGCAACGCACTTGATTGCCTGATAGTTCACAACAGCCGCTTACACGACCTCCCCGCCCTTTGCAATCCGCTGATTTCCAGCAACGTGACGATATATGCAGACCAGCATGCTTTTGACTCTCTGAAAGGTTATTATCCGGAATCCCTGCTTTGCCATGCAACGGAAGAGTCCTATGGAACAGAGTTCCTGGACTACAAGATGAGCATCAGGACTGTTGATTCCTTTGATGAGGCTCTCGCACACATTGCCAGATACAGCTCTCATCACAGCGAATGTATTGTCAGCGAAAACCGCGAGACAGTGGAACGGTTCTGGAAGGCAGTGGATGCCGCCTGCGTCTATGCCAATGTATCAACGGCCTTCACGGACGGAGCCCAGTTCGGTTTCGGTGCCGAAATAGGCATTTCCACCCAGAAACTCCACGCCCGCGGCCCGATGGCCCTGCCCGAACTCACAACCTACAAATACATCATCGACGGCTCCGGCCAGGTCCGCAGGTAAAACAACAGGCCGATTTTCCTGTCTGAACAAGGAAAATCGGCCGCCGAAATTGCACCATTGGTGCAGACTATATTAAAGTGGTCAGTGAATCCAGACGGTGAGGCCGGCCATCACGATTGATACCATGCTCATGAGCTTGATGAGGATGTTCAGGGATGGTCCGGATGTGTCTTTGAACGGGTCACCTACTGTGTCACCTGTCACTGTTGCCTTGTGGGCTTCGGAGTTCTTTCCGCCGAGGTTGCCTTCCTCAACGTATTTCTTGGCGTTGTCCCAGGCACCGCCCGAATTTGCCATGAAAACTGCAAGCACGAATCCGCTGCCAAGGCCTCCGATGAGAAGTCCCATTACTCCGGCTACTCCAAGAAGGATACCGACCAGAACAGGAACGATGATAGCTATGAGGGCAGGCACGAGCATCTCTTTCTGAGCACCCTTGGTCGAGATTTCAACGCATCTTGCATAGTCTGGGGTCGCCTCGCGCGTGAGGATGCCTTTTATTTCACGGAACTGCCTGCGTACCTCGGTAACCATGCTCTGGGCAGCCCTTCCCACTGCATTCATTGTCAGACCGCAAAAAAGGAATGACATCATGGCACCGATGAATATACCTACAAGAACGGTCGGATTCATCAAATCGACATGATAATACGACATGATGTCAGGAATGGTCGCATTGGCAGCATCAATGAGTTCGCCGGAAGCGGAAACTATCTGTTTTCCGATATGCCCGAGGCCTATCTTAATTTCCTCTATATATGAAGCAAGAAGGGCGAGGCCTGTGAGGGCAGCCGAACCTATGGCAAAGCCTTTTCCGGTTGCAGCTGTTGTATTTCCGAGGGCATCTAGAACATCGGTGCGCTTGCGAACCTCCGGATCCAGCTCACTCATCTGGGCATTTCCGCCGGCATTGTCTGCAATCGGACCATAAGCATCAGTTGCAAGGGTGATTCCGAGAGTTGAAAGCATGCCGACTGCCGCGATTCCGATTCCATAAAGTCCCATGCTGAGGCTTTGTGCGGAGAAGGACATGTCGAAACCGTTGGCGCAGAAATAAGAAAGCAGGATGGCTACTGCAATGGTAATCACCGGAATGGCAGTAGAAAGCATTCCGAGGCCTACACCTGAAATAATGACGGTTGCAGGTCCTGTCTGGGCGCTCTCTGCAAGCTTCTGGGTAGGACGATATGAGTGTGAAGTATAGTATTCAGTTGCCTGTCCGATTATGACTCCTGCAAGAAGACCTACAACAACTGAGAGTGAAATCTGCCACCAGTTCTCCATTCCGAGAAGGTACATGATGCCAAAAGTGGCACCGGCAATCAGGACAGAACTGAGATTCGTACCCACACTGAGAGATTTGAGCAACTGCTTCATTCCTGCCCCTTCCTTTGTGCGCACGGCATAAATGCCGAGAATTGAAAGAAGAACTCCCACTGCTGCGATGAGCATAGGTGCAAAGATGGCTTTCATCTGGAAAGCAGTGCCGTCGATATAGAAGGCTGAAGCACCAAGAGCGCTGGTAGCCAGGATTGAGCCGCAGTATGATTCATAAAGGTCGGCACCCATGCCTGCCACGTCACCCACATTGTCACCGACGTTGTCGGCTATTGTTGCAGGGTTGCGAGGGTCGTCCTCCGGAATTCCAGCCTCTACCTTACCTACCAGGTCGGCTCCCACATCGGCTGCCTTGGTGTAGATACCGCCGCCCACGCGGGCAAAAAGTGCCTGGGTTGATGCTCCCATACCGAAGGTAAGCATGGTGGTGGTGATTATCACGAGGTTTTGTGGATCATTGGTCGGATAGAAGCCTGAAAGGATGAACCACCATATAGCGATATCAAGCAATCCAAGGCCAACAACGGTGAGTCCCATGACAGCTCCTGAACGGAACGCCACTTTCAAACCGCTGTCGAGTGAACGCATTGCTGCGTTTGCCGTCCTGGCTGAAGCATAAGTTGCTGTTTTCATTCCAATGAATCCGGCAAGGCCAGAGAAGAATCCTCCTGTGAGGAATGCAAACGGAACCCATGGATTCTGGACATGGAAGACGTATGCCAATATTGCAAAAAAAACAGCAAGTACGATGAACACAATTGTTACAACCTTGTACTGCTGTTTCAAATAGGCCATAGCTCCCTCTCTGACGAACTTGGCAATTTCCTTCATTGTCACCGTTCCTTCACTTTCCTTCATCATCTGCCGGAAAAAGAACCAGGCGAAGAACAATGCAATGACTGCCGCCGCCGGAACACAATAAAATAGACTAGTCATAGTGTTAATAATTTTAGTTATTGCCACAAATATATTTAAAATTCTTCACAATCTTTCATTTTATTACAAAAAATTTCAAAATTTTTCAATAAGATTGATTTTTTGAATTTTCGTAAAATATTACCGTTACCGTGCACAGAAATCCCGATAAAGTTTCTATATTTGCGATTTGCAAGCCAATTTCAGATTCTATTATATTCGATATATGAAGAAATTTACACTACCGAAAGACGGCGGCCTTATCGAGACCGGTCTTCCACACGGAATCAAACATTCTTTTGAAAGGATTCCAGCACATATCTTCGAAGATGAAGAGGTTGCAAGCATCACACTTGCCGAAAAAATTGTTTCATCTATCAATGCGAGCGACGGTATCTTCCGCCTTGGTCTCACTACCGGTTCTTCTCCTGTTTCCCTTTACAGAGAATTGGTGAAACGCCATCAGGAAGGAAAAGTTTCATTCAAGAGAGTTGAAATTTTCAGTATTGACGAATATTATCCGGCACCGGCTGACGGTCACAGCCGCAACAGAAGGCTTTATGAAGAGCTGGTTTCAAAAATCGACATCAAACCGGAGAATGTCCATGTTCCGAAACTGACCGAAGAGTTTGACAGCGCTTATGTTTCTGATTTCTGCGCACGTTACGATGCCATGGCTTCCAACCTTGACCTGCTGGTGATGGGTGTCGGAGAAAAAGGCCAGATCGGCTTCAATGAAAACGGTGCTTCTGAGCAGAGCCGAACCAGGACAGTCCTACTTTCATACAGTTCAAGGAAGAGACAGGCAAGAAACTTTGCAGGCAATGTGAACATGACTCCTCACAGCGCCATTGCCATGGGTATTTCCACAATGATGAGTGCAAAGAAGATTTACCTGATTGGCTGGGGCGAGGATAAGGCTGAGGTAGTCAAAAGGATTGTAGAGGATGAAATGACTCCTTCATGTCCTGCTTCTCTTCTCCAGAAACACCAGAACATTTCATTCTATGTGGATGACAACTCGGCAGCCCAACTTACAAGAAATGTAGCGCCTTGGCTCGTCGGCCCTTGCGAATGGACACCTAAGTTCATCAGGAAAGCCATCGTTTGGCTCTGCGAGCAGGTTCATAAGCCTATCCTCAAGCTCACACAGGGCGACTATCTTTCCAATGGTCTCGGAGAACTTCTTGAAAAGCATGGTCCTTACGATCAGATCAATATCAATGTTTTCAATGATTTCCAGCACACTATATCCGGCTGGCCGGGCGGAAAGCCTAATGCAGATGACAGCACAAGGCCTGTACCTTCATCTCCATTCCCTAAGAGGGTATGTATATTCTCACCTCACCCTGACGATGACGTGATTTCGATGGGAGGAACCTTCATCCGCCTTGTAGAGCAGGGACATGATGTGCATGTAGCTTATGAAACTTCGGGAAATGTCGCAGTTCACGACGATGTGGTTCTCCAGCACATGGACGCAGCACGTGAACTCGGATTCGGAGACAGGTTTGACGAAGTAAAGGAAATCATAGCTTCCAAGAAACCCGGACAGCCTGAGCCACGTGCTCTTCTTGAGCTCAAGGGCGCAATCCGCCGCAGCGAAGCAAAGAGTGCAGTCCGCTCATTCGGTCTCAACGACACGACCAACACTCACTTCCTGAACCTTCCGTTCTACGAAACAGGAGGCATCAAGAAAGGCGAGCGCACCCAGGCCGACATTGACATCATCAAGGATTTGCTTCAGAAGGTTCAGCCTCATCAGATTTATCTTGCCGGTGACCTTGCAGACCCTCATGGAACTCACAGGGTATGTACCGAGGCCGTTCTCGAGGCTATCAATCAGTTGAAAGACGAAGCATGGCTCAAAGAGTGCCACGTATGGTTGTACCGCGGTGCATGGATGGAATGGGAACTCGGAAAAGTTGACATGGCAGTTCCGCTCAGCCCGGACGAGGTGATCAAGAAACGCCACGCTATCTACCGTCACCTTTCACAGAAAGATATCGTTCCTTTCCCTGGAGAAGATCCGCGTGAGTTCTGGCAGAGGGCAGAAGAGAGAACCCAGAATACTGCAAGACTTTACGATGAGCTTGGAATGGCTGAATATCAGGCAATAGAAGTATTTGTAAAACTTTTCTAACTTTGCGGAAAATAAAACATAACGTATGAGACTTATTATAGAACAAAATTCGCAGGAGGGCTCGAAGTGGGCAGCAAGGTACATCGTATCAAGAATCAAGGCTAAAGCTGCCGTTACGGACAAGCCATTCGTTCTCGGACTTCCTACAGGCGGTACTCCTGTGGGTACTTATCAGGAATTGATTCGTATGTATCAGGCTGGTGAGATATCATTCAAGAATGTCATCACCTTCAATATGGACGAGTATGTAGGACTTCCTGAAGAGCACCCTGAGAGCTACCATTCTTTCATGGCAAGGAATTTCTTCGACCATGTAGATGTACCGAAGGAAAACATTAACATCCTCAACGGAAATGCTCCGGACCTTGCAGCAGAATGTGCAGACTACGAGGCAAGAATACAGGCTGCCGGCGGTATCGACCTTTTCATGGGCGGTGTCGGTGAAGACGGCCACCTTGCATTCAACGAACCATTCTCATCACTCGTTTCACGTACAAGGGTGAAGAGCCTCACTTATGACACTATTCTCGTGAACTCACGTTTCTTTGACGGAGATATCAGCAAAGTCCCTACAACAGCCCTTACAGTGGGCGTAGGAACCGTGATGGATGCAAAAGAGGTACTTGTACTCGCTTTTGGTCACAAGAAGGCCACAGCGCTTAAGAATGCAATCGAGGGCGCATATTCACACACCTGCACTCTTTCCGCACTCCAGAACCACCCTCACGGAATCATCGTTGCCGACGAGCTCGCTGTCGGTGAACTCAAGGTCAACACCTACAGATATTTCAAGGATATCGAAAAGGATAACCTCTAGCATAGCGCTTCGCTCTGCCATCTCGACTGAGCAACAACTTGTCATCTCGACTGAGCGACAACTTGCCATCTCGACTGAGCGAAGCGAATGGAGAGATCTAAAAAACCTCCGACCCCAAAAGGCCGGAGGTTTATTATTGGGCTTTGCCGCCCATATTTGCTTTGATTACTCTGCTGCAGGAGCCTCAGCTGCGGGAGCAGCGTCAGCGGCCTTCTTTGAGCTACGACGAGTAGTCTTCTTAGCTGCCTTAGGAGCAGAAGCAAGAGCTGCCTCGTTGAAGTCAA
>JBJFDE010000021.1:9458-11913 GCA_051889855.1 Candidatus Cryptobacteroides sp.
GTAGTCTTCTTAGCTGCCTTAGGAGCAGAAGCAAGAGCTGCCTCGTTGAAGTCAACGAACTCGATAAGAGCCATATCAGCACCGTCACCCTGACGGAAGCCAGTCTTCAGTACGCGGGTATATCCGCCCGGACGCTCTGCAATCTTAGGAGCGATTGTACGGAAGAGCTCAGTCACAGCCTCTTTGTTCTTGAGGTAGCTGAAAACGACACGGCGAGAGTTTGTCGAATCGTCTTTAGATTTGGTGACGAGCGGTTCAACATATGTCTGCAGAGCCTTAGCCTTGGCTACAGTGGTCTGGATCCTCTTGTTCATGATAAGAGAGGTAGCCATATTTGCCAGGAGAGCTTTGCGGTGGCCACTCTTGCGACCAAGGTGGTTGATAGCTTTATTGTGCCTCATATTGTTTAAACGTTCTTTTTCTTAGGTTCAATATTATACTTGGTAACATCCATTCCGAATGAAAGCTTCATCTTCTCTACAAGGAGATCGATCTCATTGAGTGACTTCCTTCCGAAGTTTCTGAACTTCATCAGCTCAGACCTTGAGTAAGAAACCAGGTCAGCGAATGTATCGATGTCCGCAGCTTTAAGACAGTTGTAAGCCCTTACAGAAAGGCCCATGTCTGAAAGCTTGGTGAGAAGGAGATGTCTCATGTGGAGTGACTCCTCGTCAAGCTCTTTTGACTCAGCCTCGATAGAGCTCTCTAGTGAAAGCTTCTTATCGTCGGTGAAGAGTTTGAAATGATAGATAAGGATGTTTGCAGCCTCCTGAATAGCTGAATTAGGAGAGATGGAACCATCTGTCACAACCTCCAGATTAAGCTTCTCGTAGTCGGTCTTCTGCTCTACACGCCAGTTCTCCACTGTCCAGTTGACATTCTTGATCGGAGTGTAGATTGCATCCACCGGAATAGTTCCGATGACAGCATCCGGATCCCTGTTTTCATCAGCAGGAACGAAACCACGTCCCTTGTTGATGTTCAGGGTAATCTCCAATTTGACTGAAGGCTCAAGAGAACAGATGTGCAGTTCAGGGTTAAGCACCTTGAAAGAAGACAATCCTTTTGAAATATCTTCTGCGGTAAACTCCTGCTTGCCGCTGATTACGATATTTGCCACCTCGGAATCAACAGACTCGACCATCCTCTTGAAACGCACCTGCTTGAGGTTGAGAATGATGTCCTGCATTCCTTCAATCACGCCCGGGATGGTGGAGAATTCCTGGTCAACTCCGGAAATCTTGATTGAATTGATAGCAAAACCTTCCAGAGAAGACAACAAGATACGACGGAGTGCGTTTCCGATGGTCTGTCCGTATCCAGGCTCAAGAGGCCTGAACTCGAAGCGGCCGACGGTCTCACTTCCTTCGAGCATTATCACCTTGTCTGGTTTCTGAAATGCTAAGATTGCCATAAAACTTCTTTTTTGGTGTTAATTATTATTTAGAGTAAAGCTCGACGATAAGCTGCTCGTCAATATTCTCAGGAATCTCTGTTCTGACAGGAGTGTTGAGATATTTTCCGGTGAGGGTCTTTGCGTCAAACTCAATCCAAGAGTATTTTGCTGCAGAAGCAAGGCTGTTTGTGATAACCTCAAGGCTCTTTGACCTCTCGCGTACTGCTACAACGTCGCCTGGCTTAACGATAGCTGAAGGGATGTTGCAAACGATGCCGTTGAGAGTGATGTGAGCGTGAGAAACAAGCTGACGGGCAGCTGCCCTTGTAGGAGCGACACCCATACGGTAAACGATGTTGTCGAGACGAGACTCGAGGAGGATGATAAGGTTCTCACCTTTCTGTCCTTTCATGCGGGAAGCTTTCTCATACAGGTTGCGGAACTGTCTCTCGAGAAGTCCGTAAGTGTATTTAACTTTCTGTTTCTCCCTCAACTGAATACCGTACTCGGATTTCTTCTTGCGCTTGCTAGCAAGACCGTGCTGTCCCGGAGGGTAATTCCTTTTCTCAAAGTCCTTATCCGTTCCGAAAATAGGCTCGCCGAATTTACGTGCGATTTTAGTACTTGGTCCAATATATCTTGCCATAGTAATATCTCCTTAATATATGTTACAAAATTAAACTTTACGACGGCCTTTAGGTCTACAACCATTGTGTGGCATAGGAGTGACGTCGATAATCTCTGTAACTTCGATACCTGCGCCATGGATTGTCCTGATTGCGGACTCACGTCCTGCTCCCGGACCTTTCACATAAGCTTTTACCTTGCGAAGACCAAGATCATACGCAGTTTTTGCAGCATCCTCAGCGGCAACCTGAGCAGCGTACGGAGTATTCTTCTTTGAACCCCTGAAACCGCTCTTTCCTGCTGAAGACCAGCTGATAACCTGACCTACACTGTTAGTGAGGGTAACGATAACGTTGTTGAAGGTTGATGAAATATGAGCCTCGCCATAAGCTTCAACCTTGACAACTCTCTTCTTAGTTGATGTTGTTTTCT
>JBJFDE010000022.1:0-3210 GCA_051889855.1 Candidatus Cryptobacteroides sp.
GTTACGGCTGGCAAAAGATTACTCCCATCTGCGATTTCCGCAGCAGGGTGCCCTTCCCTGTCCGGACTTTCCTCACCTGTCTTATGACAGGCGCGGCAGATCGTCCCGCCTTGAAGAATATTATGCAAAATTAGTCAAAAAATGGACGTGTGCAAACAGAGGAGGCCTATTTCTCATAAACGGCCTTATTGTTCTCAGACTCCCAGATTTCCACCTTGTAGCAATTCGGAGTCACGTCGCACATCCACTTTGCCAGGTTCTCGGCTGTAGGGCTGAAAGGAAGAACGGCATTGAGATTCTTGTGGTCAATGCGCGACATTATGTTCTTCTTGATGTAAGTGAAATCCGTTACCATCCCGTCCTCATTGAGAGTCTCGGACTTGCAATGGACAATAACAATCCAATTATGGCCGTGGAGTTCCTCGCACTTGCTGCCACATTCAGTGGTAACATAATGAGCGGCGGAGACCTCAAAGCGCTTGCTGACGTAATACATTGTACTATAAGCAATTAGAAAATTACTTTACCTCGGGTTCACGTGATATTGCGGCCTCCAGGACACGTGCGAGCTGGTCAGGGCAGGAGGTGCCGCGGCCAGCGCAGTCAATTCCCTTCAGACGCCTGATAGCCTCGTCAACCTTCATTCCCTTGATCAAGGCACCGATTCCTTTTGCATTGCCGTTACAGCCACGGGTATAAACCACGCTGTCAACTACATCTCCCTTCAGATGTATATCAATCCTGACCGAGCAGACAACCGCGCTCGGCGCAGCTGTAATATAACGGATTCCGTCAATGACTTCATCCCTTACTATGCTGAAATCATCTCCTACCATTTTCTTTTCAGTTTTTACACCGTCATCATCAGGCAGACATACCGTTGGACTGCCGGCCAGCATCAATGTTGCTGCGATGAAAGACAATATTGTTGTAACCATAAATTTAATCATTAAAAGCAGGTGCGAATTTACTCATTCTTGTCCAATAATTCAACAACCTGTCGAAATAGCCATTCAAGGTACAAATTAATCTCGAAATATATTTCGATTAATCACTATTTTCCTTTTCGTTTTGAAAACAAAATTTTATATTTGCATTATGAATCGAAAGGATTTTACGTTTTGAATATATTCAATCCAATATGGCACAATACAAGGAAAATGAATTTGATGTGATAGTCATCGGAGGAGGCATAACAGGTGCCGGAACTGCCAGGGACTGTTCATTGAGGGGGCTGAGGACGCTTCTTATAGAGAGGAACGACATTGCGGACGGAGCAACGGGAAGAAATCACGGGCTTCTTCACAGCGGTGCAAGATATGCCGTTACCGACCAGGAATCTGCAACTGAATGCATTCAGGAGAACATGATTCTGAAACGTGTTGCAAATCATTGTGTAGATGACACTTCCGGATTCTTTATCACTTTACCTGAGGACGATTTGGCTTATCAGGCGAAATTCGTTGAAGCCTGTACGAAAGCCGGAATCAAGGCAGAAATCATCGATCCGAAAGAAGCCATCAGGCTTGAACCTTCCGTAAATCCAGACATTATCGGTGCTGTACGGGTACCTGACGGCTCTGTAGATCCGTTCAGGCTCTGCTCCTCCAATGTTGTGGATGCAAAGCTCCATGGAGCCAAGGTCTTGGTATATACGGAAGTTACGGGTTTCATTTTCGAAGGCACCAACATTGTTGGAGTGAAAGTACATGACAAGAAGTCTGGAGAAGATGCGGAATACAGGGCCCCGATTACCGTCAATGCTGGAGGAATCTGGGGACATCATATCGCGGAGATGGCGGGAGCGCAAATCGGAATGTTCCCGGCCAAGGGAGCACTCCTTATCTTTGCCCACAGAGTGAACGGAATTGTCCTGAACCGTTGCCGCAAACCTGCAAACGCTGACATCCTTGTGCCGGGTGATACTGTCTGCGTGATTGGAACCACCTCTACCAGAGTGCCTTACGAAGAATGTGACAATATGCGGGTTACCCCGGACGAGGTCCAGTTGCTGATTTCAGAAGGAGAAAAACTTGCTCCATGTCTTGGTGAAACCAGGATACTCAGGGCATACGCAGGCGTAAGGCCTCTTGTTTCCGCTGACAATGATCCGAGCGGACGAAGCATCAGCCGCGGCATTGTTCTTTTTGACCACGAGAAACGGGACGGAATAGGCGGATTTATTACCATAACAGGTGGTAAACTTATGACTTACAGGCTTATGGCCGAGATGGCAACCGACCTTGTATGCGAGAAGCTCCACTCTTCTGCGAAATGCGAAACCAGAACCAGGTCATTGCCAGGCTCCGGTCAGGGCAATGTGGAGGAGGTATCCAAGAAGTTATGGACAAATCCTACCACAGCGCAGAAAGCTACAGTCGGCAGAATAGGCAGCCTGGCATCCCGGATTGAAATGAAATCCATTGAGGAACAGAGCCTTGTATGCGAATGTGAGGAAGTTCCGGAAAGCGAGGTTGAGAATGCTATCCAGAATCTGGACGTGCACAATCTCGTAGACCTGCGGCGAAGAACCAGAGTTGGTATGGGTACCTGCCAGGGAGAACTCTGCGCCTGCAGGGCAGCGGGACTTTTGGGCAAGGCTCACGGTTGTACAGAAAGGGCAAGGAAGGACTTGGTCAAGTTCCTTAACGAACGCTGGAAAGGAATCTACCCTATTGCCTGGGGCGAGTCATTGAGAGAGGCCGAATTTACAGAATGGGTTTATTCAGAATGCCTCGGACTCGGCGAGGAGGAATAACAAAACACTGATTTTCAAACAGATAAATATATGAAATTCGATACAGTAATAATCGGCGGCGGACTTTCAGGTCTTATATGCGGGCTAAGGCTCCAGAGAAAAGGCAGGAAATGCGCTATTGTCTCAGCCGGACAGAATGCAATGCATTTCTTCTCCGGAGGATTCGGCCTTCTCTCAAGGATGCCGGACGGAACGCCTGTTGACTCCCCTCTTGCGTCAATGGAAGGACTTCCGGCAGAACATCCGTACAGCAAAATCGGCAAAGACAATGTTTCTGCATACGCAAATGAGGTAATTCCAATGTTCGAGTCCTGCGGAATCAAACTTAGGGGAAACGCCGGGAAGAATGGTTGGATGATTTCCGCTTCAGGCCTTCCAAAAAGAACTTGGCTTACGGTTGATGACATTGACATTTACGAGACGAAAGATTCCAAGCCTGGAGACAGTATTCT
>JBJFDE010000023.1:0-3188 GCA_051889855.1 Candidatus Cryptobacteroides sp.
GTTTGCCCGGCAGACCATGGCCGATGATCTGAAGCGGCTGGAATATGTGCCCGGCAATTATTACAACTTCCATCCCGGCTCCCATGTGGGACAGGGGACGGAAAAGGGCGTCGCGCTGATTGCCGGTACGCTGAACGCGGTGATGTTTCCGGAGCAGCAGACGGTTGTCCTTCTGGAAACCATGGCCGGGAAGGGCAGCGAAATCGGCGGCCGGTTTGAGGAGCTTCGGGAGATTTTGGACCGCGTTGAATTGCCGGACAAAATGGGCGTGTGTCTGGACACCTGCCACGTCCACGACGGCGGCTACGATATTGTGAACGACCCGGACGGCGTGCTGACGGAGTTTGACCGGGTCATCGGCCTGAGCAGGCTCAGGGCTTTGCATATCAACGACAGCATGAATCCCCGGGGCGCCCGGAAGGATCGCCACGAAAAGCTGGGTCAGGGTCACATCGGCCTGGAGGCCATGGTGCGGATCGTGAATCATCCGGCGCTGAAAGGGCTGCCCATGATTTTGGAAACGCCCAACGAGCTGCCGGGGTACGCGGCGGAGATTGCGCTGCTTCGGGAAAAGGAGGGGTGCCTGTGAAACGGCTGCAGAATAACCGGTATTTCAGCCTGGGCGTGATGCTTCTGGGTCCGAATCTCCTGGTTGTTGGGCAAATCGTTAATATCCTCAAGACCGACCGCATGGGAACCTCGGTTCATCCATATAATCAGATTCCTGACTGCGTCCCGGTCTTCTTGTCTTGCAAATTTCTTGGCAATATCGTTATCCCTATAGCCACAGGTAATGGAGAAGAACGATTCATAGATACGCCTCATCGTGTTGTTGATGATATATTTGGAGTCTTTGGTTCTTTCTTCATCGTCAGGGTTGCTGAAGATATTATTTCGGGCGTTCTTGAATGTCCTCCATATAGCATTATATTCAGATTCAATCTCATCCTCTTTGTCAATCTTCGTTACCTGTGAATAAGTGTCTTTTATGATGTGATAAAGTGTTTTCTCTTTGTTGGAATCGTGGCCTAAAAAGGCAATAGGAGCCCTGCAGAGAGATTTATAAAACTGAATGTTGTGAGTTAGAATAATCAACTGTTTTATCGTGCAATTCTTTTCGCCGACATCATATATCCTATTCTGGATTTCACGGCTGACAATGCTGAAATAATGATTGTCAAGACTGGAAATAGGGTCGTCAATGACAGCGATGACATTCTTGCCAACACCTTCTGCAGTAAGGCTTCCATCAAGCAGTTGGAGGTAATAGAGGAACGATATCAAGGTCTCTTCTCCTTCGCTCAGAGTATTGGCGGCCTCTTCAGATGAATCCGGCCTCACCAGATGGTAAGTGTCACTGTCGTCATACGCTTCTATTCTGAATCCTTTGACCTGGGCTACTTCCAGGGCCTTGTTTATCCTTTCAACGGCAGCCGAGGTGTCTGTAGCCTGGGAGTTCAAATCGCGGAGTTTCTCATTCAATAAAGCAAGTTCTCCCTGCAACTCTAACTGCTTGTTATTTGCTTTGTTGATTTCCTCCTCAGTCGTTCTGCGCTCCTTGACATAATTGCCTATGGCCGCATAGTAATCTGGCTTTGCAATGACATGCTTCCAAACGTCGTCAACCAGATTTCTTTTGATGACCTTCTTGTCTGCAAGGTTTTTATTCCAGTCTTCAATCCTGGCGTTAATTATATTTATACAGTCCTCAACTCTATTATATAATTCTTCACCTGATGCCAGTTCGATCTTGTTGCTTGGGGACTTAACCTTGTCATTCATTAACCGGAGATTGTTCTTCTCGTGTACTTGAATATCAGAAAGAAGACCATCTATATCATCCTTGACCTTAAATGTGGAATAGTCCTGATTATCCGCAAGAGACTTCAGGAAATCTGCCAATCCATCCAGATGGTCTGCATAGGCATCGATTGCACTACTAACTATTTGGAGATCACTCTTATAGCTCTCATTGAAGAATTCGTCAAATTTGTGTTTAAGGTCAACAGTTGCAATGCTCTGTTGGCAAAAAGGGCATTTCCCCGGCTCTTTCTCAAGAGCTTCAACTCCAAGCCTGACCCAGTCGCTCAGACCCATCTTATTAATGAAACCGGCGAAGTCAATATCTCCGCTGCCGACAATAGGCTTGGACCAGATGAGGTTGCTCTCAATCGAGGCAATTGGGGTAAGGTCAGGCATGCTGACGGTGCCGATAGGATTGCTGTCCGGAGTCCCGGCAATTGCTATATGATTATTCAAATTATCTTCATCAAGGACAGTTTCCCCTTTCTCAATTTTTTCATAGATGGAAACAATCTTGTCGAGTCTTTCTTCGGGCTTCCTGTCCAGGCCTTTCAATGCCTCCTTATAGATGTTCTTAACCTCATTTTTCAACGATTCCTCTATCGCGCCAATATGCGATAGAAACAGGGCGCCACCAAATGCGATACTGTCATGCCTCGCCGCATTTGCTTCCTCTAATTCTTTGATTTTCTCATTCTTTTCTGTTATTTTTGTTCCTAGTTGGTCAATTTTCTCCCTGTTTTCCTTAGCTTTATTGCCCACAGTGAAGACACCCGGGATTCTGGTAGCTCCGATATTGCTTTCCCTGAACGCACGGTTGTAAACGACAAGCTCACTACTTAGATCTTCCTTCCTCCATCCTATGCTGCAGTCCCGGTATTTTTCGGGTATTTCATCTCCGCTGACAGCACGTTTGCCAGCACATTGAAGATAATTTGAGATAGTCGTCTTGCCACTGCCGTTGCTACCGAAAATCAGGTTGACTTTCTTTAAATCGCCTAACGTCGCGCCATTGCTATCGAAAGACGCAACGTTTTTCATTGTTATTGAATTCAGCATATCTTGTCCAATGATTTAATTTCTAGCCTCTAATTTACAAAAAACCAGCAAAAAAGTCAATAGCCTTGGCAAGACTGCATTTTGATTATCAATCAATGTAATGCATTCTTTTGTATGAGATTCCCGGTCGAGCCGGGAATGACGAAAGAAGGTCGAGCCGGGAATGACGAAAAATATCGATGCAGGGAATGACGGAAGAAGGCCGGGAGTAGCGGAAGAAAGGCGGGCCATGATGAGAATGACTATCCCCTACCGGAAAATCAAAGTGAAGCGTGTGCCGTCGGAGTCGCTGCGGGTGAGGTCGAGGCGGCCGTTGTGGGCCAGCA
>JBJFDE010000024.1:0-3182 GCA_051889855.1 Candidatus Cryptobacteroides sp.
CACAAACCAAATAAAACATAATGCAAATGAAAAAATCAATTCTTACAATTATGGCATATAGGGCTTGACAAGCCCTATATGCTGCAACTCAGATAACAGATATAATCGTAAAATAATGGAGATTGGCTTATGTGGTATAAAATACTATGCACAGTACCGATGTTGGTTTCGTTGATATTAACAGCTGCTGGGCAAAATATCAAGAGACAGATTGACAATATTTCTTCATATGCTAAGGTTTATGGGATTGCCAGATGGTTTGTGCCTTCTGACGAAGCTGCCGGTGCAGACTGGAATAAGCTTGCCGTAGAAGGAGTCAGCAGGGTAAGCAATTGCGGTGGTTCTGAAGAATTGGCAGATAGTTTGGAGTTGATTTTCGATGATATGATTCCGATGTTTTCTGTAGATGATGTTCCTGAATCTGAGACCATCAACAGATATTACACGACGGACCATAGCGGCTCGAAACCGATAAGATGGCAGCATTTGGGAGTTGATCTCGGACCGGAGAGCCACGACTATATATCAAGAAGGACCAACCGTCCATTCGATACAAAAAATACGAGCAAGTTTGCATTTACGGGATATGTAAGATCAGAAGAATCGGATACTGATACTGTAATATTGGAAGTGGTATGCAAAGGCTATGACTCACCTGAGCCAGTCAAAGGATGCTTCCATTTCTGCACATGGACCAACACAGAGGAATACATTACTCCTCTTTACCGTATAGAGCCAATAACTGAGGAACTTGGTCAGGATTGGAAAAAGGTGACGATGGCGCTTGAACTTCCTGACAAGAAAAGCTCAAGGTATATAAATTGGGGCATATTCCCTGATGGAGAAGGAAAGATATCAGTGCGAAGTGTGAGGATAATTACCGGAAGCGGAAAGGAGATTTATTATCTTGACTGCACAAAAGGTTTTGATTTCGTGGGCAACCATTGCTGGCTGGGATACAGAACTTACCTTTATTTGGAAACTGCAGATGGTCTGATTGCCTTCAGCCGTGACGATGTTTACGATGATACCGAGCCGAGGAATCTGATAAACTTGTCTATTGCAGATGGTTTATATGCACATATTCCACTACTTCTATATGATGGATATGACAAGCCTGACAGGAAGAAGGCAGAAACTCTGTGCAGGGAATATTCGGAAAAAGATCGTCAAATCGCCGACATCATTGTGATGTGGAATGTAATCAGGTATTTTTCACCATACCTGCATGAAACAGGAATTGATTGGGATATGGAGTTGAGAAAGGCTATAGGTACCGTATTGAAAGGAGAAGATGGATTGAGGGCTCTGAAAAGAATGGTAGCCAAGATAAAGGACGCACACGTATATTACCCCAATGAAACATTGGATATGAACAAAATGGTGTTGCCAGTTGTCCTGGACTTTATCGACAAGATGGCGGTTGTAAGAGAATCCATGAATCCAGCTCTTCAACCGGGAGATATTTTAAAAGTGGTTGAAGGCAAAGATGTTACAAAATATATCATCAATGAGATGCAATTATTCTCAGCAGGTGATCAAACAGCAGCTTCATGGCTGTATCAGGTACCGTTCCCACTTGAGTCTCAGGATGCGGAATGCAGGATTGTACGTAATGGAAAAACAATCAGATTGACAGTGCCGTCCATAACCAACATGGAATATTTCAGGAATTACTGGACGAACTATTATACTAATGAAAAACCGTCACAATGGTTAAATGATGATGTATGTTATATAAACATATCCAACACATCTTTTAACGCAATTGGTGATTTACTGGAGAAAAGAACAGAAGATGACTATGTGGTAATAGATATGAGGAAGCGAACTTCCGGTTTCATCACCAGAGAAATTTTGCAGTATATAGCACCTGACATTGTTTATAGATATATTCCTTACTATAATCCTAAGTCTTCCTTTCCTGAAATTAAGAAGCCATCATACAAGGCAGAGTACGCAAGTCCTATGTGTAAGACTCCGGATGTACATATAATCTTTCTGACAGGGCCAAGAAATATCAGCAATGAAGAAACCTTTTTGGATTTCGTCAAGCATCGTGGAATCGGAGTCATTATAGGAGAGAATACTGCCGGTATAAGTGGAGCAATAAATACTGCAATACTGCCAAGTGGCCTGAAAGTCTCATTTACCGGTCAAAGAGCATATAGTAACAGCGGTATGGAAGAGGATTTCTATATAAATGGTGTTCAACCACACATTGTTGCACCAACAACAATTGAAGACCTGCGCACTAATACTGATAGTCAGTTTGAAAAAGCTATCAATTTTGTTCGAAAACAAATGAATAATTAATTAACTAAGATGTTTGTACATTATAAACAGCTAGACGCTATGGACTGTGGCCCTACTTGCCTCCGTATGATTGCGAGGCATTACGGCAGGAGTTACAGTCTTCAGAACCTCCGCGAGCGATGTCACATCACCCGCGAGGGAGTGTCTATGCTGGGTATAAGCGATGCGGCGGAGAGCATCGGCTTCCGTGCGACGGGTGTGAAGATAATCTGGGAGCAGCTCCGCGACGAGATGCCTCTGCCGTGCATCGTCCACTGGAACCAGAGGCACTTCGTGGTGGTCTATGAGATAAGGAAGAGACGTGGTGGTTATATCGTCAAGGTTGCAGATCCTGCGTCCGGCCTCCTGACCTATACCGAGGGTGCGTTCTGCAAGGCCTGGCTCCAGGCAGGGAAGGACAATGAAGGTGATGATTCCGTATCAGCAAACACCCACGGCATAGCTCTGATGCTGGAGCCGACTCCGAAGTTTTATGAGGAGAAGGGAGACGATGAGAAGAAGTTTGGCTTCGGATACATACTCGGCTATCTCCGTCCTTATAAGTCGTTCATCGTCCAGATACTCCTGGCGATGCTCGTGACCAGCGTCATCAGCCTGATACTGCCGTTCATCACTCAGTCCGTGGTGGATACCGGTATCGGCACAGGCAACCTCTCCTTCGTGGTTATGCTGCTGATAGCGCAGCTTGTGCTTACGATCGGTCAGATGACTATTTATAGATATTCAATTATTAAACTATTAAGATTTCATATTATGGCAAAACGGAAGTTGGCTACAATATAATGACGTGATGAAAAATAATATAATATTGTATCATAGCGAACCCGTGCAGGAGATAATGGGCACAATCCCTTCGTGGATCACAC
>JBJFDE010000025.1:0-3135 GCA_051889855.1 Candidatus Cryptobacteroides sp.
ATTTGATATCGCCCTTGGGCGAAAATATATCAAAGATTTTCATGTTCGGTTTCATCTAAGATTTATGTTTTGATTGGCCGGCAAAGATAATTGAAAAAATTGATTAACGAAAAAGGGCGACCTTCACAGGCAGCCCTTTTGCGAATTCAATGTACTTTAACTTATTTTTATCTTATGTGCTGCAAAGGTATGTCTTATGTCAAGTATGACGAAATAATTGTGATTTGTGGGTTTAAAATGTGATTTCAGGCCCGCTTTTGGGAGTAAAAACGTTTATTTGGGATTAAAAATTATATTATTTATCTTTGTCACACATAAAATGTGACTATTAAAAATTTCTGCCATGGAGATTTCACGGATATACAGAAGGTTTATACCACAACTTCTGCACATGCTCATACTTCCTCTTTTCTTCTTTACATTCATGCTTATCTACCGGCCATTCGATGCTCAGGACCTGATAGGCAGTGAATGGTATGGAGTACACCTTACAATAGTCTCGTGTATCATCCTTGTCTGCACTGTCCTGACAAGACTACTTTATTATTTTCTTCCGATGAAGATAAATTATACCCTGTATGTGCTATGGTGTTTCGCAGAAATGATTTTCATGTCTTTCTTTGCGGCTCTGTATCTGTGGCTTGTTCTCAAGAAACCTGACCAATATTTCAACATCCTCGCACAAGTGACGGAAATATCAATCTTCACCCTTGTGATACCTTATTCCATACTGGCTCTGTCATTGCGCATTTATGATTATCATAAAAGCGAAGACAATAAACTTGATGAGTCAGTTCACAGGCTTCGCTTCTTTGATGAAAAACACAATCTGAAGATTGTCCTCACCGTTGATTCCATATTATATATAGCAGCGGAGGAAAACTATGTGAACATCCACTATATCGACAATGAGAAAGTCAGGAATTATGTCCTCCGGTCATCAATGAAGTCCATTGATGAATTGTGCCACGAACACGGCCTCATGCGCTGTCACAGGTCATTCTACATCAATCCCTCTCATGTGAAGGTCCTCCGAAAGGACAAAGACGGATTTGTACTTGCCGAGCTCGATGCCTCGGGAGTAAGGAACATACCGGTTTCGAAAAGATATTACGAAAAATTGTCCGATCTCCTTTGAGACCGGACAATTGCAGTTTCTGTCCACAGCATCAGAACAGACCGAAAAGCTGAGCGTCAATCTTGTCTGTTATCATCGAGAAATCTTCAGGTCTGTGTTCAAAGTCCAGTCCGTCGGCTTCTATTGTCAGCACCTTTCCTTTGTATGAGGATATCCATTTGTCATACAGTTCGTTAAGGTTTGTCAGATATTCTATGCTCATCGACTTTTCATAGTCCCTGCCCCTCAATTGGATCTGCTCCACAAGCTTTGGAACAGATGTCTTGAGGTATATCAGAAGGTCAGGTTCCCTGACCATGGACATCATAAGGCTGAACAATTGCATATAGGTATCATAATCCCTGTCTGAAAGGTTTCCCATTGCCTTGTTGTTGGCAACGAATATATATACACCTTCCATTATAGTCCTGTCCTGGACGATTACGTCCTTGCTTTTGGATATTTCAAGCACATCCTTGAACCTTTGTGCAAGGAAGTAGGTCTCAAGGTTGTATGACCAGCGGCTGATGTCCTTGTAATAGTCCTCAAGATAAGGATTGTAGGTCACCGCTTCATACTTCGGAGTCCATCCATAGTGCTCGGCGAGCATTCTCGTGAGGGTAGTCTTACCGCAACCGATATTTCCTGCTATACCTATATGCATATTGATTGTCAATTGATTATACGAGGCCCTGAGCCATCATTGCGTCGGCTACCTTGATGAATCCAGCTATGTTGGCACCTTTTACGTAGTTCACATAGCCGTCTTCTTCAGTACCGTATTTGACGCATGCCTCGTGGATGTCTGTCATAATCTGCTTGAGGTGTCTGTCAACCTCTTCAGGTGTCCATTTGAGCCTCATTGAATTCTGTGTCATCTCAAGACCTGAGGTTGCAACGCCGCCCGCGTTCGATGCTTTTCCAGGAGAGTAGAGAATCTTGGAAGAGATGAATACTTCGATTGCTTCTGGAGTTGAAGGCATGTTGGCACCCTCGGCAACGCACATGCAACCGTTTGCGATAAGTGTCCTTGCCTCTTCTCCGTTGAGCTCGTTCTGGGTTGCACAAGGCATTGCAATGTCACATTTCACGCCCCAAGGTCTTTCGCCAGGGAAATACTGCGCTGTAGGATATTTTTCAGCATACTCCTTGATACGGCCCCTGTATATGTTCTTGAGCTCCATCACATAAGCGAGTTTGTCTGCATCAATGCCGTCCGGGTCATAGATATAACCATTTGAATCAGACATTGTTACAACTTTTGCTCCAAGCTGGAGAGCTTTCTTTGCCGCATACTGTGCAACGTTTCCTGAACCTGAGATTGCAACTGTCTTGCCCTCGTAGCTGTCGCCTTTGGTTGCAAGCATTGCAGAAGCGAAGTAGCATACGCCGTAACCGGTTGCTTCAGGTCTGATGTGGCTGCCTCCCCATGACTGGCCCTTTCCTGTAAGCACTCCGGTGAATTCATTGCGCAGTCTCTTGTACTGGCCGAACATATATCCGATTTCACGTCCGCCGACTCCGATATCGCCTGCAGGAACGTCTGTATCAGCACCAATGTGTTTTGAAAGTTCTGTCATGAAACTCTGGCAGAAGCGCATCACCTCATTGTCAGACTTTCCTTTAGGGTTGAAGTCTGAACCACCTTTGCCGGCACCCATAGGAAGGGTTGTGAGGCTGTTCTTGAATGTCTGCTCGAAAGCAAGGAACTTCATGATGCTGAGGTTGACGCTCGGATGGAAACGGATACCGCCCTTGTATGGTCCGATGGCGCTGCTGTTCTGCACCCTGTAGCCTTTGTTGATCTGGATGTTTCCTTCATCATCGAGCCATGGAACCCTGAACATTATGATTCTTTCAGGCTCTGCGATTCTTTCCAAAATCTTCTGCTCCATCAGGTAAGGATGTGCAACAATGTAAGGTGCAACGCTTTCAAGCACCTCCTTTACGGCCTGGTGAAACTCTTTTTCCCCCGGGTTCTTAGCAGTAAGTTCAGCCATGAAGCTGTCAACATACTT
>JBJFDE010000026.1:0-11641 GCA_051889855.1 Candidatus Cryptobacteroides sp.
ATATATTGAATCCAACATGATCGGCTTCTACAATATTCTTGAATGTTGCCGCCACTATCCTGTTGAACATTTGGTATATGCCTCATCATCATCGGTTTATGGCACAAACAAGAAGGTACCGTATTCTACAGATGACAAAGTTGACAACCCTGTTTCCCTCTATGCTGCGACAAAGAAGAGCAACGAACTCATGGCCCATGCCTATTCGAAGCTTTATGACATACCGAGCACAGGTTTGAGATTCTTCACGGTTTACGGCCCTGCCGGCCGCCCTGACATGGCATATTTCGGATTTACAGACAAACTCCGCAAAGGGGAAACCATCAAAATCTTCAACTACGGCAATTGCAAGAGGGATTTTACCTATATTGACGACATCGTGGAAGGAGTAGTCAGGATTATCGGACATGCGCCTGAAAGACATAAGGGTGAAGACGGACTGCCTTTGCCACCATACGAGGTGTATAACATAGGAAACAGTTCTCCGGAAAACCTTCTGGATTTTGTCCAGATTCTTCAGGAAGAACTTATTGCAGCCAAAGTACTGCCACAAGATTATGACTTTGAATCACATAAGGAACTGGTGCCTATGCAGCCCGGAGACGTGCCTGTGACATTTGCTGACACCGCTCCTCTTGAAAGGGATTTCGGATTCAGACCATCAACAAGCCTGAGGACGGGCCTGCGCAATTTTGCACAGTGGTATGCAGAGTATTATGGAACAATAGAATAGAATCATGAGGAATAAGGAAAATCTGAAAGTGGCCGTTGCCGGAACCGGTTATGTCGGCCTTTCAATAGCAACTTTGCTCGCCCAGCATCACTCG
Organism: Candidatus Cryptobacteroides sp.; assembly: GCA_051889855.1. Taxonomy (GTDB): domain Bacteria; phylum Bacteroidota; class Bacteroidia; order Bacteroidales; family UBA932; genus Cryptobacteroides. Next base: position 828 of record JBJFDE010000026.1, read on the forward strand.
GTTATCGCCGTTGATGTGATTCCTGAGAAAGTAGAGAAAATCAATAATCGCATTTCTCCTATCCAGGATGAATACATAGAGGAATATCTTAAGAACAAGCCTCTTGACCTGAATGCCACTCTGGATGCAGAGGCAGCATATACGGATGCGGACTTTGTGGTGATAGCTGCTCCGACAAATTACGACAGTAAGAAAAATTATTTCGATACTTCACATGTCGAGGAAGTCATTGACCTGGTACTTAAGGTGAATCCAGACGCTGTCATGGTGATAAAGTCCACTGTACCGGTGGGTTATACAGCATCTGTACGAGAAAAGTTCTCCTACAGGGAAAGGCTTCAGGATGGCACTTTCAAAGTCGTGACACCTAACATAATCTTTGCCCCTGAATTCCTCAGGGAGTCAAAGGCTTTGTATGACAATCTTTATCCGAGCCGAATCATTGTCGGATATGACCATCAGGATGAGAAACTCGCTGAGGCTGCTCATCTCTTCGCAGAGATAATTGCTGAAGGAGCCATATCGACCGATGTGCCGACCCTCTTCATGGGTACAACAGAGGCTGAGGCAGTGAAACTTTTCGCAAACACATACCTTGCCCTCAGGGTCAGCTATTTCAATGAGCTCGATACTTATGCTGAGATGAAAGGACTCGACACCCGTTCGATCATCGACGGAGTCTGCCTTGACCCACGCATCGGTGCACACTACAACAACCCATCATTCGGTTACGGCGGATATTGCCTTCCTAAGGATACAAAGCAGCTTCTTGCCAACTACAATGACGTTCCTGAAAACCTGATTCAGGCCATTGTCGATTCCAACCGTACAAGGAAGGATTTCATTGCTGACCAGGTACTTGAGAAAGCAGGTTATTACAGCAGCAACAGCCAGTGGGATAGCAAACAGGAAAAACGTTGCGTAGTGGGAGTCTTCCGTCTGACGATGAAGTCAAACAGTGACAATTTCCGTCAGTCTGCAATTCAGGGCATCATGAAGAGAATCAAGGCAAAAGGAGCTGAGGTGGTCATCTATGAGCCTACCCTCGCAGACGGTTCTTCATTCTTCGGCAGCCGCGTGGTGAACGACCTGTCACTCTTCAAGGCAATGTCACAGGCTGTGATTGCAAACAGATATGAACCTTGCCTGGATGATATCGCAGACAAGGTTTATACAAGAGATGTCTTCAGAAGAGACTAAATTCCGTTATATTTATCAAGGAAGTCTCTTACAACTTCGGTATATTTTGCTGGATGGTCCTGATATGAACGAGCATGTTCAGATCCCGGGGCTATCCAGCATTCTTTTGGCTGGGGCTTGGCATCATACAGAGGGTGCAGCATGCTGAACGGTACGAAAGTATCCTCATCGCCGTGGATGAAAAGCATTGGCTTCCTGCATTTTTTCACTGATTCCAGCGGGGATGCCTCACAGAAATTCCAGCCATACTTTCTGTTGCACAAAGAGCTTGTCCAATTGAGCAGCGGGAAGGAAGGCAGTCCGAACATCTCCTTCAACTGCATTGAAAACTCATCCCAGACGCTTGTATAGCCGCAGTCTTCTATGAAGGCATTCACATAATCAGGGACATCCCTGCCGGATACGTTCATGGTAGTGGCTGCTCCCATCGATACGCCGTGCACCACCATCGCAGTCTTGCATCCTTCCTCCATGAAAAGTTCCTCTGCTATGCCTATCCAGTTCATGACATCGTCAGCATCCTTCCAGCCCATCTGGATGTCCTCTCCTTCACTCAGCCCGTGGCCATGGAGGTCCGGCATGAGCACGTTGTAGCCCAGGTCGCGGTTGTACATCCTGCAGAAATACATGAATTTGATGGCGTTGTCCTTATATCCGTGAACCAGCACGGCGGTCTTTCCATGAGCATTGTCAGCTTTCATATAATATGCATGATGACGCTCTCCGGTGGGCATCACGACGAATGTGTCCTTGAGAATGCCGTTGGTGTTTACGCTGTCCATCCATGGTTTCATGTCCGGAAACCTTCCATACAGGATGGCATAGGTGCTGTCTATGTCATGTCTGTTCTTGTCTGGTGAGAGGGAAAATCCCAGCATATATCTGCTTGCTCCTGCGAGTATGAGCAAAATTAGAACAACTATGCCTGCCAGAACATAAAGTGAAATGCGGAGTTTTGATTTCTTTGCCATATTATCCATATTTATCCAATAGGGACAAATATAGAAAAAGCTGAGAAAAAAAAGTTTATATTTGTGAAAAATCAAGTTATGCAGATGAAAAACAACCATGTAGTCATAATGGCGGGAGGCATCGGAAGCCGATTCTGGCCGATGAGCACGACACAGCTCCCGAAACAGTTTGTGGACATCCTTGGCATTGGAAAAACATTGATTCAGATGACCGTGGACCGGTTCTCCACATTGTGCCCGAAGGAAAACCTATGGGTAGTGACCGGGGAGAGATATGTCGCCACAGTTAAAGAACAGATACCAGATATAGTTGAAAATCATATAATTGCAGAACCGGTAGCCAGGGGAACCGCACCTTGCATAGCCTATGCATGCTGGAAAATCAACAGCCGTTATCCTCAGGCCAATATTGTATTCACCCCTTCCGATGCCCTGGTCCTTGATACCGAGGCTTTCCGCAAGGTCATCGCGGGTGCCCTTGAATTCACCGCCGAAGGGGAAAGGATTGTGACGGTCGGCATAAAACCTTCACGCCCGGAAACAGGATACGGATATATTGAGGCGGGGCAGCCTGCTTCCACCGTCCAGTCAGGCACTGTGTTCAAGGTGGATTCTTTCCGTGAGAAACCCGACAGGAAGACAGCAGAATATTATATATCCCGGGACAACTACCTGTGGAATGCCGGAATTTTTGTGTGGAACGTCAGGACCATTGTTTCGCAACTGAGGAAGTATATTCCTGATACTGCGAAGCTTATGGATGAAATGGTACCATCGTTCTTCTCAGATGCAGAGGCATCGAAGGCAGCGGAAGTTTTCCCTCTGTGTGAGAAGATTTCCATTGATTATGCTGTGATGGAGAAGTCTGACTGCATTTACACTCATCCAGCCGATTTCGGATGGAGCGACCTCGGCACATGGGGGGCACTCAAGTCCCTTCTTCCAAGTGACCCGCTGGGAAATGCCCTGGCCAGGAGGGGAGAGGACGAATCGGGCCATGTGCGTGTGCAGACGGATAATGTTCCGACGGGAGAAGGTAATGTGAAAATGTTCGACTGCCGTGATTGCATCATCCATGTACCTGATACCAAGGATGTTGTCGTTCAGGGACTTGAAGGCTATATTGTCGCTGAACACGCAGACCGGCTCCTTGTCTGCCGTCTGGACCATGAGCAGGAAATAACAAAATATATCAAATAAAACCGAAGAGGAATCTTGAATATGGCTGATAATTATCTGGAGAACAAGTTCGAAGCGCTTGAGCAAAGACGTGAGAAAGAGAAGAAAGCCAGGCAGGCAGCCTGGAAAAAGAGGATGGATGCTTATCGTAAGCGGCTTCAGGAACAAGCCATGGCTGAATGCCCTAAAGAGGGGCCTGTTTGTGAAGACGCCTCCAAATCCCGAGAGGATAACGTCTGACTGGCGTAAGCTTGTCCCATATCCATGAATAGACCTTCCATGTGCGGCTGTCTGCAGTGTAGCTGCGTCCCTTCCTCCGTATTTCGTACATGATGGCTATGACATTGTCAAGTGTAGCTGTCTCGGTTTGGGCAACATTTCCGTCTCCCATCAGGGTGACTAAGTTTCCGTCTCTTTTTATAATTCTGTGAATCAGATAGTTACCCCTTGTGTCCTTTACGAGGGCGACGCAACCTTTGCATATCTGCTCATCTTTCCACGGACCGAGGGTGATTACATCCCTCATGTTTGCCATGAAGGGATTCATGCTATATCCCTTTACCGTCAGCGAAACTGTCTTTCCCTGAGCAACGATGCGGCGGACTTCTTCCATCATTGTCGCCTTGTCTATCAGAATGGTCTTTGTCATATTTGGAATTTCTGGTGCAAAAGTACGGAAATAATTGCTAACTTTGGCTTCTTATGGAAAATTTTGAAAAATACATGGTCGCCGGGCATGTTTTCGCTATTCGCCTGCCCGGGAATTATTCGAAAGAGGACTGCCTGAAGCCCTATGAACCTTTTGTATATGATGGTCCGGAAGAACCATTGTTCACGGTATCCATTGAAGTTGCCGTACACTTTTCTGAGACGGATTTTGGAACTGTGAAGGAATGTTATAATGAAGAAGCTCCATATTTCTGGATACTTGACAACGGTAGGTGGAACTTCGGATTTTCATATTCAAGAAAACATCCGGACTGTGTCGTCGTCCCATCGGAGGATTTCACTGACAACAAGGTTTACATCCCTTCGGGGGCACGCTCCCAATTCGTTGAATTTGCCGTGAGCAACGCCACGATGCTCCTTTATACCATAAAAACCACCACAAGGGACACCCTTCTGATACATTCATCGGTGACGGTCAAGGATGGGGCTGCTTATGCTTTTCTGGGGAAAAGCGGTACCGGAAAAAGCACTCACTCACGCCTCTGGCTTGAGAATATCGAAGGCACCTGGCTTTTGAACGACGACAATCCTGTCGTACGTGTAATTGACTCAAAGGCATATATTTACGGGTCGCCATGGAGCGGAAAGACCCCTTGTTATAAAAATGAGGTGAAGCCTCTCAAAGGAGTTGTCAGACTGACTCAGGCTCCATATAACAAGATTCAGAAATTGCCTCTCATCCAGGCCTATGCCGCCTTCATGCCATCCTGCTCTTGCATGAAATGGGACAGGAACCATACGGATGCCTTGCACAGGAGCGTGGAGGCAGTCGTGAAATCTGTTAATTTCTGGGGCTTGGAATGCCTGCCTGATGCTGATGCAGCCTATGTGTGCTGCAATGCAGTCACTGCCTAATCAATATAATATATGCGGAAGTATTTCAAATGGTTTGCAGCGGCGGTGCGCCCCTATTCAGGCGCACTCTCCGTCGTGCTGCTCTGCCATGTCCTGCTTGCTGGCTGTGGAATAGCTTTCGTATATGTCAGCAAAGTCCTTGTTGACATTGCTGTAGGACTTGTCCCGGGAAGCATCCTTCTGTGGGCATTTCTTTTCGCCGGTGTGATTGTACTGAGGATTGTCCTGAATTCACTGCGGACATGGCTCCAGACCAAGACTGAGGTTGCATTGAAAAACGGGTTGAGACGCCGTCTTTTCGACAATTTGCTCCATACCCGCATCATGCAGGATGAACACAGGCATTCCGGAGATGTCGTTAGCCGTTTCCAGGAGGATGTGAGAGTGGTCGCATCCACGTTTGCAGTATCGGTTCCCGGGCTTGCCGGCACGGTGCTCCAGTTCCTTGCAGCCTTCATTTTCTTTGTAATACTTGAATACAGGCTTGCTGTCCTTGTAGTTGTAATCCTGCCCCTCGGACTTGCAGTGGGTAAGTTCATTACATTGAAAATCAGGGATCTGACAAAGCAGATCAGGACAAGCGACAGCAAAGTCCAGTCACATATCCAGGAAAGCATCCAGCATATCACCGTCCTCCAGTCACTCGAGCATGAGGGAAGGAGCATGGAGTCTCTTGACCAGCTTCAGGGTGAAGTGTACAACAACGAGATCCGAAGGGTAAGGTTCAGTCTGTTTTCCAGAGTGATGATATCAATTGCCTTTTCCGCAGCGCAGGCAGTTGCCTTCCTTTGGGGTGTGGTCGGAATCAGCCACGGCACCGTCACTTACGGTATGATGACAGCATTCCTTCAGCTCCTGGGTCAGATACAGAGGCCTCTGATGGAAATGAGCTCCCAACTGCCTTCAATAATCCATTGTACGGCTTCTATTGACAGGCTTATTGAATTGGAACAGAATGCCGTTGCCGTTGAAACCGAGCCTTTGATGATGGAAGGAACAGCGGGAATCAGGTTCGAAAACGTATCTTTTTCTTATCCCGGAGCTACCTCCGGTGTACTCCGGAATTTTTCCCATGATTTCAAGCCTGGAAGCCGTACGGCGGTGATGGGGCCTACCGGAGTGGGGAAGAGTACAATGATAAAATTGATTATGTCTTTCCTGTCTCCTTCGGAGGGAAAGGTAAGGATATATGATTCCTCGCGCAGCATCGATGTGTCTGCCGCGACAGTCTGCAACATGGTGTTCGTCCCACAGGGGAACAGTCTTCTGAGCGGTACGATAAGGGAGAATCTGCTTATGGGCAACCCTCAGGCAGATGATGAAATGATACGTGAAGTCTTGCATTCAGCGGCAGCTGATTTTGTGTATGACCTTCCACAAGGGATTGACACTCAGTGTTTTGAGCTTGGTGCTGGCTTGAGCGAAGGGCAGGCTCAGAGAATTGCCGTGGCAAGGGCCTTGCTCCGTGAAGGAAGCATTTTGCTGCTTGATGAGTTTACTTCAGCCCTTGATGCCGATACGGAAGCCGTGATGATGAAAAGGCTCACTGACAGGTCTCAGGGACATACCATGATATTTATTACACACAGGGACAGGATTCTGGATTATTGTGATTCCGTCCTCCGGCTTGATGATGTCACTTCCGACAATCAGGCGGAGAATATGTGTCAAATATGAAGATTATTATGAAACAGGAAAGGAATTTGTTTGTAAATCTTAAGAAAAGAGCAAGGCGCGAACGCATGCCTTCCATGCGCAGGAGGCTTTTGCTCGCATTGGGTTCCATAGCTGCCATATTGTTGTTGTCCAGCATAATATCCATCGTGGAATACATGAGGATGAGCAACTATGTTTCGGAAAAGATTGCGACCAACATCAACTGTCTGAACCAGTCCGAAAAACTTGCCTCAATGGCTTCAGAACTGAATTTGGGGATGCTGTCAGCGGTCATGAGCAACGATGTGGCCAAACTTAAGAAACTGGATACTTCAAGTTTCACCATCCAGTGCGACACCCTCAGGCATTCTCTTGCATCTGACAAGGCCATACCTGCTACGGATTCCCTGATGGAATCCTTCAAGAGTTTCCTTTCTGCTTCCCTGGCTCTCGAGAAGGTGTTCGAATCAGATTCATTGGATACAAGTACATGGTTTTTCGAACAGTTGCAGCCAAGATATGTTCAAGTACGCAAGGACATCAACTCCCTTAATTCAATCATACATGACCAGATGAGGGCCAATTCGGAGGGCTTTGACGAGAGCTTCTACCGTGGAATCATGCCCGGACTGGTCGCCGTGGGAGCAGGACTCGTACTTGTCTTTCTTCTGATGTACTTCATTCTCTCGCTCTATGTCAATCCTCTTTTCAGGATTTCCAATGCGCTGGACAATTTCCTTTCAACCGGCAAAAGGTATGCTGTGACATTCGAGGGAGACGACCAGATTGCCAATATCAACAATGCAGTTACCGAGATCACGGAAGAAAACCTTGAGCTCAAGCGCAGGATATCAGTCCTTAAACATTCTGCACAGGCTGCTGACAAAAAGGAGGAAAAGTAATGAATATTAAGGCGGTTTCAACCAATGTCGGCAAGGCTTTGCTGGTCAGTGCTCTTTTCATGTTCCTGTCAACGATTGTGTCAATCATTGACGGCCGTGATTCGGCATTCGGCCCTTTGGCAATCAGTTGCCTGATCACCCTTATTGTTGGAGCCTTTCCTTTCATCTTTGTCAAGAAAGCTCCACCTCTGACCCTGCATGACGGCTTTCTGACCATCGTGCTGAGCTGGTTGCTGTCCTTTATTTTCGGAATGCTGCCCTATGTGTTGTGGGGAGGCGAATTCACTCTCGTAAATGCTTGGTTTGAAAGTGTTTCCGGATATACAACTACAGGAGCAACCATCCTGACCAATGTCGAGGTCCTTCCCCGCAGCCTTCTTTTCTGGCGTACCTCCACTCATTTCATCGGTGGTCTGGGAGTTGTTGTATTCCTCCTTCTGGTCATGCCGGATGCCAGTCCTTATCGTCTGAAACTCACCAACATGGAGATGTCTTCGCTCTCCAAGGAAGGCTACAGGTACAAATCCAGCAAGGTGGTCTTTGTCATCGCCATGGTTTATCTTTGCCTCAATGTGCTGACATTCCTGTCTTTATGGATTGCAGGCATGCCTTTCTTCGATGCTGTGAACCATGCTTTCACCATTGTTTCAACCGGAGGTTTCAGTACAAAAAACAATTCCATAGGTCAGTTCGGCTCAGGATGGATAAACGCAATATCAATCATTTTCATGATTTTGTCAGCAATCCATTTCGGAGTGCTCTATTCGGTGTTTGCAACACGTTCGCTCAAACCGCTTAAAAACACAGTAATAGGCTATTATTTCGGGATAATTGCCTTCGTATCCCTTCTTGTGGCTGTCTGTCTGAAAGCTCAGGGTTTCCAGGAGAGCTGGGGCAGGACCCTTTTTGATTCGTTCTACAATGTGGTCAGCTATATGACATCGACGGGTCTGGCCGTGAATGACAATTCCAATTGGCCGATTTTGCCGGGTATGTTGCTGATGTTCACAGCTTTGCATTGCGGATGTTCCGGTTCAACTACTGGAGGATTCAAGCTCGACAGACTCATAATCGCATTGAAAAGTTTCGGTGCTGAGATCAAGCACAGAATCCATCCATATTCCGTTTCACAAGTCAGGATGGACGGACATATACTTCAGGACAGTTCCATATCTTCGGTCATGATGTTCCTTGTCCTATATTTATTGATTTCATTCGTTTCCATAATAGGCGTGATGATGTGCGGTACAGAACCTCTCGAAGCGTTTTCCGGCGTTTTTGCCTCCATGGGCTGTGTGGGACCGGGACTTGGCTCACTCGGTTCTCTGGGTAATTATTCCGCCCAGCCGGTTTTGTCCAAACTCATTTTTACAATTGACATGTTCATGGGACGTATAGAAATTTTCCCGCTTCTGGTGGCAGTTTCAATGATTTTTGAGAGGAGAAAATAATGGGACACACTGAATTCCTATACAATTCCTTCCTGAAACGTCTGCACTTCGAGCCAACGCCCTGCCAGGACGGCCTATTGAGGAAGATTGCTGATTTCATCGCTTCCGATGACGGAGACATTCTGGTGGTGAATGGCTATGCCGGTACGGGTAAGACCACTGCAATTGCCTCTGTCATAGGGGCTTTGAGGGAATTGAAAACCAAGTGTGTACTGCTTGCCCCGACCGGACGTGCTGCAAAAGTCCTTTCTTCTTATGCCCATCAGCCTGCATTTACCATACACAAGCACATCTACCGTCAGCGTGCGGTAGGAGGTGACGGTTTCGGTGAGTTTTCACTTGCTCCGAATAAGGACAAGGATACGCTTTTCGTCGTGGACGAGGTCTCGCTCATCGGTATAGATTCTTCTTCGCAGCAGAGTACCGCTGCTTTCGGTTCCGGAAATCTTCTGGAGGATCTGGTGAGGTTCGTACGGAATGGAGCTGGCTGCAAGGTTGTGCTCATCGGTGATTCAGCCCAACTGCCCCCTGTAGGTCTGGAAATGTCTCCGGCTCTGTCACACGAATACATGTCGATGATGGGCGGTGTGGACTTTGCAAGCCTTACTACAGTCGTAAGGCAGCATCAGGAGTCCGGCATTCTGTACAATGCCACCCTGGTGCGCAATCTGATATCTGAAATGGAATGTGGAATCGATGCCATTCCCCGTGATGAACTTGGGCTGGAAACATCCCGGTTCGAAGATGTCCGGAGAATTGGCGGGGGAGAGCTTATTGAATCCTTGTCAGATGCTTACTCACGTTGGGGTGAGGATGAAGTCGTGGTTCTGTGCCGTTCCAACAAGAGGGCAATCAAATATAATCTTGGCATCCGTTCCACCGTTCAGTTCAAGGAGGAAAGGCTGGTCAGAGGTGAGAAACTCATGATTGTGAAGAACTGTTATCAGTTTCTTGAGGGAATCGAGGGAATGGATTACATTGCCAATGGTGACATTGCCAAGTTGGTCAGGATATCAAAATACGAGCAGAGATATGGGTTGAATTTCGCTGAGGCCAGACTGTCTTTCCCTGACTATGATGATCAGGAAATAGTGGCCAAGGTTATCCTGGATACTCTTGAGTCGGAGAGTGCTTCGCTTACTTATGAACAGTCAAATCAATTGTATCTTGGTGTGAATGAGGATTATTCGCACATCACCTCCAAGAAGAAAAGGTATGAAGCCGTAAGGGAAGACAAATACTACAATGCCTTGCAGCTCAAATACGCAGAGGCGCTGACCTGTCACAAATCACAGGGCGGCCAGTGGGAATGTGTGTTCATAGACAATGCCTTCTGGCAGGAAGAACTGACCCTGGATGACCTGAAATGGCTATATACGGCATTGACTCGTGCCCGCACGATGGTCTATCTTGTCAATTTCAAGGACGAGATGTTCGATAATTAGATAATGTTAAATTTACCCCCCCCCCTGAATTTTGTGGAAGGCAATCTCAATGCGTGCAGGGGAGTCCGGGTAATTGAATACTGTTATCGTTCCTCCGATTGACTCTATAATCTTGCTGTAGCTCGCAATGTCCGTGACTGTATTGTTTACGAACAATACTACTTCCGTCTCTGTACTTTCAGCCCAGCCGAATCCGACCTTGCCCTGACAAGATTTGCATGAGTTGGAAATGATGCTGTTGATGACCTGGTTGAGAATCGAACGGTTACCTTCAATCTGACATTTTTCCGGACCAGGCAGGAATTCAACCCTGTCATTGTTTCCTGCGTCAACCGACTGATATACATAGATGGATTCCATCAGGGCAGCTATATCCATCAAAGCAATCTGCACATGCTTTTCTTCGCGGCTTTGTATGGTGTCACC
>JBJFDE010000027.1:0-3119 GCA_051889855.1 Candidatus Cryptobacteroides sp.
ATATATCCACCGTCTGCCAGCTTCTTGGCAATGTGTTCAGAAAGCTCCCATCTGGTCAGTCCCTTGACATTGATTTTGCCAAGAACCGGGAAATCAATGAAACCGTTGTTGTCAACGACATATCCTACAAGGGTTCTGTTGGCTGCACTCGTAGTCTCTGATCCGGCCTGATAAGTCACCACCGGGAGGTTGAACATGACAACAAGTTCAGGATTTCGTCCGGACACGATGATTGAAAGCATGTCCTTAGGCTCAATGACGATACCTGCATGATGGTCCACCTCTTCCGGATTGTTGATGATTTTGTTCTGGAAATAAGCGATGTTCTTTCCTCCGCCGCATGATGTCAGGAGGAACATCATGGCTAGAATTGACAAGTTCAAGATTTTGTTTCTCATCTTATTTGACACTCTTTGGTTATTCTATTTTAAATTCACACAATTCAAATGTTTCCGAGGCTGGCCTTGCCAGCCTCATTTTGTGGAGATGGGCGGACTCGAACCGCCGTCCAAACACCGCACCAGGCAGCTTTCTACACGTTTAGTCTTTCTTTGGTTTTCGTCGGAGGGCTGCCGGAAGACAGGCTACCAACCGCTTATCCTTTGTTTCTTGGGCAACTTTAAAGGAGTCCGTTGCCGCATCCGGTCTGGATGATACCCCGTATTCAGGACATGACCGGCGAAAAGCCCTGAGGGATACTCGTCGGGCCCGCAGCCTTGGCGGACCGGATTAAGCTAGTGTGCTTTGCAGACTAGGCAGCGAGTGCATAAGAGTTGTTGCCAACTAATTGTTTGAAAGCTGAGATTTACGGGCAAACTTCCGACGCCCGACGTGCTTACCGTCCAATGTCTGATGCTGTCAAAACCAAAACATCCCCATTGAAAAGCTTCTTTGCGCTTTGACCTGCAAAGGTAACAATATTGCGTTAATAATCAAATATAAGAGCTGCAATTAGTATCACTTCTATCATTTGTCGAAATTTTACTTTGATTTTTAAATGATAATTCCTAAACTTGCACCATGATGATGAAGCTAAACAACATAAACGTCAATAATTGCTGGATTAATAATATTAATTCTGCCAATAGCCTTGTGCGATGACGTCGGCTCATTCATCTGTTCATCCCTGATATGTCTGCCGGCCTCCTAAGGTCGGTTTTTTATTTTTAATTTATAATAGTATGTGTGGATTTGTAGGAATTTACGGAATGAGGAACCAGTCAGTGGACTGGAGGACCAAGGCCTTGAAAATGTCATCAAGAATCAGGCATCGCGGCCCTGACTGGAGTGGTATTTTTTCTGACGGAAGATGTATTCTTGCCCATGAGAGGCTCGCCATAGTTGACCCGCTGTCAGGAGGACAGCCTTTATATTCGACCGACAGGACAAAAGTATTGGCTGTAAATGGTGAAATTTACAACCATAAGGCAATCCGCCAGCAGATGGAAGGAGAGTATGAGTTCCAGACAGGCTCTGACTGCGAGGTCATTCTGGCCCTTTATCAGAAAAAAGGCATTGATTTTCTTGAAGACTTGAACGGCATTTATGCTTTTGCACTTTATGATGCCACTCAGGACGCATTCCTGGTAGCCAGGGATCCGATAGGTGTCATACCTCTATATATAGGTCATGATGCGGACGGTACAATTTACGTTGCCAGTGAGCTTAAAGCTCTTGAGGGACAATGTGAAGAGTATGAGCCATTCCTGCCAGGACATTATTGGTGGAGCAAGGATGGCAAGATGAAGAAATGGTACAAGAGGGATTGGTTTGATTTTGATGCTGTCAAAGACAATGGAGCTTCTGCCGAAGATGTAAGGGAGGCCTTGTGCGAGGCTGTCAAGAGGCAGCTTATGTCCGATGTTCCTTATGGTGTGCTTCTGAGCGGTGGTCTTGATTCTTCAATCATCAGTGCCGTTGCTGCGAAATATGCTCAGAACAGAGTCGAGGATGACAGCCAGTCAACTGCATGGTGGCCGAGGTTGCACAGTTTTGCGGTTGGTCTGAAGGGCGCTCCGGACCTGGCAAAGGCAAAGGAGATGGCAGATTTCCTCGGCACGGTGCATCATGAAGTGAATTATACTGTCCAGGAGGGTCTTGATGCCATCAGAGATGTCATTTACTACATTGAAACATACGATGTTACTACCGTGAGGGCTTCCACTCCGATGTATCTTCTTGCGAGAGTGATCAAGAGCATGGGTATCAAAATGGTGCTCAGCGGTGAGGGTTCCGATGAAATCTTCGGAGGATATCTTTATTTCCACAAGGCTCCTTCTGCTAAAGCTTTCCATGAGGAGACTGTCCGCAAGATTGGAAAACTGTATCAGTACGACTGTCTGCGTGCCAACAAGGCACTTGCTGCATGGGGCGTTGAAGGCAGGGTGCCTTTCCTTGACAAGGAGTTCCTTGACGTTGCCATGAGGCTGAATCCCGAGGCAAAGATGTGTCCGGGCCAGGTGATTGAAAAGAAGATTTTGCGTGAGGCTTTCTCGGACATGCTTCTTCCTTCTGTTGCATGGAGGCAGAAAGAGCAGTTCTCCGACGGTGTAGGTTACAGCTGGATAGATTCTCTTAAAGCTGTTGCAGAGTCTTCAGTGACTGACGAACAGATGGCTCATGCTGCAGAGCGTTTCCCAATCAATCCTCCTATGAACAAAGAGGAATATTGCTATCGTTCTATTTTTGAGGAGCATTTTCCGAGCGAATCTGCCGCCAGGAGTGTTCCAAGTGTTCCGAGTGTCGCCTGCTCTTCTGCAGTCGCTCTCGAGTGGGATGCTTCCTTCAAGAACATGAATGACCCAAGCGGACGTGCAGTTTCAGGAGTCCACAACGACGCATATTAATGAAAAAATCAGTTTTTTGACATTTTTTTTGAAAAAAACTGTCAAAAAAATTTGCAGATCCAACTGAAATAACTACCTTTGCAATCCCAAACAAAAAGGGACAAAGTTCTTTGAAGTTTATTTTTGAATGGATACAAGGCATTTCGACATTGAAGGAGGGAGTTACCTCTTGGTAATGACCGACTGAAGAGGAGAAATAACGAAGTAGCCGCCAAAAAGGACATAGTACTTTGAAGTTTATTTTTGGATGGATACAAGGCATTTCGACGATGA
>JBJFDE010000028.1:0-3119 GCA_051889855.1 Candidatus Cryptobacteroides sp.
GCGGTGCTTGCGTCGCTACTTGTAAGAACGGTTCTGCAATGCTTTTCGTTGCTGCACGCGTCAGCTCTCTCGCTCTTCTTCCTCAGGGTAAGGTAGAGGGTGCAAAACGTGCTAAAGCAATGGTTGCAAAGATGGATGAGCTTGGATTCGGTGCTTGTACAAATACAAGAGCATGTGAAATGGAGTGTCCTAAACACATCACAGTATCACACATTGCCCGTCTTAACAGAGAGTATCTCTGCGCTAAATTCCAGGACTAATTCCCGTAATTCATATTAAAAAAGAGAGACTGACGTCGTCAGCCTCTCTTTTTTAATGTGTCATTTCGCCCTTCTAACATTGTCCTTCTGACAGATTTAATGTCATTTCGCCCTTCTAACATTTCCCTTCTGAAAGATTTAATGTTATTTCGACCGGAGGTGCGGAGCACCGAAGCGGAGAAATCTACCAAAGAAAATTATCAAAAGGATACCTCCCCGCATGAATCTCCGCCACCATTTTATAAAGGTCCCCCCTCAGTTTGTCAATACCAATCTTATTCTTGGCAGATATAAATATACACGGAGTATTTTCCTTAGCTATCCAGCTGTTCTTAAACTCCTCCAAAGTGTAATTTTCGGGCCTTTTAGGCTCTAATGAGAACTCATCGTATTCTTCATACCTATAAGCGTCAATCTTGTTAAAAACGACGAATATAGGCTTATTTATGGCCTTGATATCCTTCAGTGTTTCTTCGACAACTCTTATATGTTCTTCAAAATTCGGATGGGAAATATCCACGACATGCATAAGAATATCAGCTTCACGTACCTCATCAAGGGTACTTTTGAATGCTTCAACAAGTTGTGTAGGAAGTTTCCTGATAAAACCGACAGTATCACTGAGCAGGAAAGGAACATTTTCAATAACCACTTTCCTGACAGTGGTATCAAGGGTGGCAAACAGCTTATTCTCCGCAAAAACGTCGCTCTTCGCAAGCAGATTCATCAATGTACTCTTACCGACATTCGTATATCCTACAAGTGAAATTCTCACTAACGAGCCCCTGTTTCCTCGCTGTGAAGCCATCTGCTTGTCAACCTTCTTCAGTTGTTCCTTCAACTTGCTTATCTTATCCTGGATAATCCTTCGGTCTGTCTCAATCTGAGTTTCTCCAGGACCTCTCATACCGATACCTCCCTTCTGCCTTTCAAGGTGAGTCCACATACGAGTCAGACGAGGAAGAAGATATTGATATTGAGCAAGTTCCACTTGCATTTTTGCATATGCCGTCTTTGCTCTCTGGGCAAAAATATCAAGAATCAGATTAGTTCTGTCCAATATCCTCACATTCAGTTCCCTTTCAATGTTTCTCAACTGGGTAGGGGAGAGCTCATCATCAAAGATAACCACATCAATAGCGTTTTCTTCGATATAAGTTTTTATCTCCTGAAGTTTACCGCTTCTTATGTAGGTCCTGTTGTCAGGCTTATCTACTTTCTGTATGAATTTCTTCTGACCTTCAGCCCCGGCCGTCTCGGCAAGAAACTCAAGTTCGTCCAGATATTCCATTATCTGTCTCTCGTCGTCTCCCTGTTTGATAACACCAACAAAGACTGCCTTTTCTCTATATTTTTCTTCAACTTTAGCCATGTTAAATCAGAAAAACGACCGATCAATACTTTGGTCGGTCGTTTATATTATTTTAAATTAAATTATCTCAACTGGAAGATTACTGGGAATGTGTAGGTTACAGGAACTGCACGGTCTCTCTGTTTTCCTGGTTTCCATTTTGGAGACATTGAAACAACTCTGACAGCCTCTTTGTCAAGCGATGGGTCAACACCACGAAGTACTTTTACTTTGGTAACTGAACCGTCTTTCTCAACAGTAAACTGGAGTGTAACACGACCCTGAACACCATTCTCTTTTGCAATCTCAGGATATACAAGTCTTGAGTTCACCCATTTTGAGAACTGGTTTGCATCTCCACCCTGGAATGAAGGTTTCTCCTCTACCAACTGGAATGGGATAGCCTCTTCCTCGACAACTTCCTCTTCAACCTCCACATAGTCCATAATCTCAACACCTGAGTTTGCATCATCCTCGAGGTTCATGAACATGTCATCATCAACTTTGATTTCATCGTCAACGATGTCGATCTGGTCTGAAAGGATAGGAATCTTAGGTGCTGATGGAGGAGGAGGAGGGGTTTCCTGGGTAATAGGAATAATTTCCTCTTCGGTTACGATCTGGGTCGTATCTTCAAGTGAAGATACATTAGTTTCAGTGCTTGTCCACTCGAATCCTACGAGTGTAATGCCTAATGCAATCACAAGCCCAATTTCCACAAACAGGAGTTTCTTGTTCTCCAAGCTTGCCTTCTCTGACTTTTTGATTTCCATATCTGTTAGTGTATTTATAAATTCACTTTTGCCCGGTAAAGTTAGAAAGAATAATTTTTATTTCAAACTTTTTATACATTTTGTAGATTTGCAAAAAATTTTTTGCCATGATTTCCTATTATTTCGAGGATACAGACTTCATTTTTAAGGGTAAAACCAAGAATAACCGTTGGTTGAAACTTGTTGCTGAGAGTGAAATACGCCGCATAGGCAACATATCCATTATTTTCTGTTCTGACAACTACATTCTTGATGTCAACCAGAAATACCTTCAACATGACTATTTCACCGATATCATCACTTTCGATTATTGTGAATCAGACAAACTCTCTGGTGACCTTTTCATAAGTGTTGACAGTGTCAGGGAAAACTCAATCGAGTATGGGACTGAGTTTGAGGATGAGCTAAATAGGGTGATTGTCCATGGAGTGCTGCACCTTATCGGATATGATGACCATACTGAATCTGATATCGAAATGATGAGAAAAAAGGAGAATTACTATCTGTCATTAAGAGAGCTTATATAATGTTTAATCAAAGGTACGATGTAATAGTAGTTGGTGGTGGTCATGCAGGTTGTGAAGCCGCTATGGCAGCCTCAAGAATGGGTTCATCAGTATTGCTGATATCCATGGATATGGGCAAATTTGCACAAATGTCATGTAATCCTGCTATTGGTGGAATAGCTAAAGGCCAGATAGTCAGAGAGATAGATGCTTTAGGTGGCTATACTGG
>JBJFDE010000029.1:0-3114 GCA_051889855.1 Candidatus Cryptobacteroides sp.
GATACATTCAGACTAATCTTGTATTCATCTGACAATAGCAGCAAGATAGTCGCTATTCCCAAAGAATCAAGCTCGCTGAAAAGAAATTCTGATTCAAAGTCAACTGCCGGAAGGGCTTCCGACAGGAGTTCAATAATTCTGTTCTTCATGATCGGTCAATATGATATTGTCAATAAAGTCATCTGCTGCAATCGCAGCTATTTCCCTTCGCTGAGGGTCCGTGATAATTGCTTTTACTCTCAGTCCAGGATGCGTCAGAGCTATGTACATTGCCTTTTCTCCATAACCTTCGTCATTGCAAACGTACTCTCCTTTATCATCAAAGTTCATTGCCGCAACTTCCGACGGGATGGTTTTCAGATTGCGGGACACGGTGGACGTGATTTCCTTGCCTTTGTAGATGTAACGTCCTTTTACCAGTGATACGGGGTCGGAAGGCATACCCATAATCAGGGTCCTGATGGTGAGAGGATGTTTCCTTACCTTTCCCTTGCTGGTAGTCATCCATTTGAAAAGCAGGGGAGGTATCAGATATGACATAAGCACGACAGAGAACATTCCCGTCATTGTCACCTGGGCAAGAGATTTCATTGCAGGATGTCTTGAAATGATCAATGTTCCGATGCCTATGAACATAATCAGGGCAGACTGAAGTATGCTGCTCTTGTATGATGCCAGAATTGGTTTTCTGAATGTATATTCATGCTGGCATCCCTCGGTCATGAAGATGGTATAGTCATCTCCCTGTCCGAAAATGAATGTTGCAAGTATGATGTTGACGATGTTGAACTTGACACCCAGCATGGCCATGATGCCGAGAATCCATATCCAGCTCACCGCCATCGGCAGGAAGGATACCAGAGCCAGTTCCAGACTTCCGAAAGAGAACCACAGAAAAATGAATACTATCAGAGAGCAGGCCCAGCCGATATAGTTGAAGTTGTCAGACAGGTTGTTGGAAAGGGAACTGTTAAGAGAAGCTATGTCGAAGCTATTGTCAAAACATGACTCGACTTTGCCGATCCTGTCAGTTGGAACACTCAGTACATCAACGATATAGACAGAATTCTCCAGTGACGTAACATTCTGATTCAAAACGAGTTTTGTAAGAGGTGCAAAATATGGCATCTCTTTGGGAGTGAAATCGGCGTCATCTTCCACCAAGTTCATGAAAGGTGAGAAGGCATTCTTTGAAAAACCTTGTGAGAGTGCTGCACTGCCTAGCATTACGGTGAGCTCATCCTTGTGACGGGAAACGAAATCCCTCCACATCCCGAGTCTGTGCTCCTGTTCTTCCAATGAACAAAGGAATGGATTCACAGAGCTGCAGGAGAGAATGTCTGAAGTGGCCATCAGGCTGTCAATAACAGGCCTGATCTGCGCATTCATCTGAAGTGCCTGGTCGGAATCTTCTCCTTTGGATAGAACATAAACACTTGATATGGAAGAAGATGCATTCTCTGATACAAGACTCTGGAAATATTCCATATTTTCCTTCTGGACAGGAGTCATGTAATTGATATTGGACATGTTGGAGTCAAACTCAGTCTTGAAGCTGAAATAGGTCAGTATCAGGGTGAGTACGGCAACAAGCACGATGATCCATTTGTAGTTCTCCGGAGAGAGTGCAGCAATCCTGTTGATAAGTTTCGTCTGGGGATTGTGGGCAGGTCTTGTCTTTACCATGTGAGGCAGGTAAAGAAGAACGAAAAGAATGGTGCCCACCAGCAGAAGCGAAGCGAATATGCCCAGATCCCTCAATGCCGTGGACTGGAGAGGCACGAGAGTCAGGAAGGCACCCACCGTCGTTATGTTACCCACTACCAAAGGAGCCATTATTTCCTTGATTGTCAGCCTCATATCCGGCACATGGGATGAATGCACGATAAGGTGGAGAGGGTAGTTGACCGCTATGCCCAGAATGACACTGGATATGCCGATGACGATAATGGAGACATTTCCCCCGAACAAAGCCATTCCTCCCATTGCAAAGAGCCATCCCCATCCTATTGACAGGAAAATAAGCAGAATATTTCGAAGGGAACCTATGGCATAGAATGCAAGCATAAGTATGAGAATGACCGAGAGCGAGATGGCAATCACGCTGTCTTTCTTTATCCTGTCAGAGTTGCCGACGGCAATCTCCGGGCCTCCGACAACAGTTGCACCGACTTGAGGAAATGATTCCTGCATCTGCTTGATCGATTCATGCAAGATGCTGAGCAGGACGGTATTATGCTCTGTCTCACTATTCCCGAAGGGGGAGCTTACCATGGCAATGGCGCGGCTCATATCTGGTGTGAAGATATATCCTTCATACATTTCGAAGATATTCTGTCCGCTTGAGCGCTGAAGGGTTGACAGAACCGGAGTGAAAAGCCCAAGCGGGTCTCTGGAAAGATTTGCCGTCATCATTCCTCCTGTGGGAAACATCAGCATCTGCCGGTCACGCTCAATCTGGTCAGGTATATATCCGGGCACCGCGAGCAAACTGTCCATCCTTGCATAGTCCTTTTCAGTCAGGAAATAGGGGATATTCTCATATACGAATCCGGCCACTTCCTGAATCATGGCCATGTCGAACTGTGCCGTGAGGTCTTCGCACCATCCCAGACTGTCCCTTTGCATTACATTGTCCACAAAGCAGTCAATGGCGTCTATGATCATGTCCGGGTCATCCGGATTATTGAAAAGAATGTACAGGCGGCTCGCACCGGAAATGTTCTGATACACCTCAAGGGCCTCTTGCCCGGACTTTTCAAGTGGCATGAAATCACTTATATTCTCGCTGAATTTCAGTCTTGTGACAAGACAAACGAGAATGACCATGACAAGAACCAGAGACAGCCATAGCATACGGCCATGCCC
This sequence comes from Candidatus Cryptobacteroides sp., assembly GCA_051889855.1. Taxonomy (GTDB): domain Bacteria; phylum Bacteroidota; class Bacteroidia; order Bacteroidales; family UBA932; genus Cryptobacteroides. The sequence continues at coordinate 2,869 of JBJFDE010000029.1, forward strand.
TTTGAAATAGTCATATATTTTCAATATAAGCTTCATTTCTCCCTGAACAATAATGCGCTGTCAACCGGGCTTGCATAGATTCCCAGCATTATCTGTTTCAATTCTTCCACATTGCATTCATTCTCATATCTGTCCAGGACTGACAGGTGTTCCAGGAATTTTTCCCTGGAGGATTCATCATATTCTGAGGCATAGTCTGAACTTCCCCTGAGCATGTCATGAGCAATGTAATTGTTTGGCCAGAGT
>JBJFDE010000030.1:0-3114 GCA_051889855.1 Candidatus Cryptobacteroides sp.
CCACAGAGCAGTAATAACTAAAAGTGGGATAAGGACTGCTGCCCAAGAAAGAACGATGCGTCTGATCTGTTTCTTCATGAGGCTGCTAAGTATACGCTCCAGTAACTCATCACTTGGGATGTCCTTTAAGGTTTCAATGACATCCTTGTCTATCTGCAATGCATCCTGCTCAATAGCCTTTGCCAGCCATGTCTGGCCTTCAGGAGTTGAAAACCATTTGGCTACTGTTTCCGCTTCTTCTTTCGTTCCACGATTATTGAGCACCCGTTTTATGATTATTTCATCAATCTGCTTCATAAGTTCAATAATACAAATACTATTATGGCATCAACTATTGCAGAAAGCATCTTTTTCAAATTTTTCAAGCACTGCATATAGTGAGAGTTGACTGTATTAAGGGACAAATTCATCATTTTTGCTATCTCATTGTTGGACAATCCCTCGCATCTGTAAAGTGCCACCTGTTTCTGCTGGTTGGGAAGTTTGTTGATTGCTTCCATCAATTCGCTGATAACTCCTTGTTGTTCAGCCTTCTCATATATGTCGTCTTCAATTTCTCCGCGCTGTTGAACAATTTTATAATTATTCTGCAAAGCTGTGCGGTTGTTCCTGATGTAATTCATGACAGAGTTCCGTGCCATAGCATACAGGTAGGAACGGAGTTGTATTTCAGGGCTAATTGCTTCCCTTATCATCCATAATTTTTCAAAGACCTGCTGGAGTATGTCCTGAGCCGTGTCCTGATCTTTAATGTATCTGAAAACCAGAGTATAAAGCTGTGATACGTTTCTTCTGTACACTTCAGTAAACGCCTCCTTGTCCCCTTTACGGAGCAAGGCAGTAAGGATTGTATCATCAAGCCCATGGTATTCAGCCGCACTAAATCTCATTCATGTAGTAGTTATTCCTGCAAATTTATGAGATTTTTATAATAAACACATAAAAACAAAAAAAATGTGACCTTCCACTCACATATTTGGAAAACATGTGTGTCTTTATTGCGCAACACATAATTGAAAATGCTGTCCGAAAGTTATAATTACTTGAAAGACAACAATAATAATCGTAAATTCACTAACTAATAAATTACTCACAATGAAACTGTTCCGAACACTTCTGGCAGTTATCGTGATGGCTGGGTTCAGCATTTCGCTCCAAGCCCAGAACGTTACGATACACAAGGATCAAGTGACACTTGAAACTGTTTTGGATGAGCTTTCGAGTCAGACAGGATATTCCTTCCTGCATTCAAGACCGACTGTAAATCCAGATTCAATCGTATCCCTCAATGTGAAGGATGTGACACTGAAGGAAGCATTGAATGTGCTTTTTTCTAACACTAAGATTGCCTTTGAAATAAAAGGTACTAAAGTTTATCTTACAGAAAAAACTCAGGACAAGGACAAGCAGAATGGAAAGAAGAAACTGGTTTCCGGCGTTGCTGTAGACCAAAACGGATTTCCTGTAATCGGAGCTGGAGTTCTTGTAAAGGGTACCACCAGAGGTGTGAGTACTGGACTTGACGGGGATTTTTTTATTGAAGTATCTGAAGATGAGACATTGCTGTTTTCCTGTATAGGTTATGATGACGTCGAGATTCTTGTAGGCGGTAAGGAGAACATCGATGTAGTGATGAATGAAAGCTCAATGGTTCTCTCGGATGTCGTGGTAATCGGATATGGAGCAGTAAAGAAAAGGGATGTTTCCACAGCTATTTCTTCCATCAAGTCTGAAGATATTGCCAATCATTCGATTGCTGACTTCCGTCAGGCAATGGTCGGAAAGATGCCAGGTGTTTCTGTAATGCAGACCAGTGGCGACCCGGAGGGTAGTGTGATGGTCCGTGTCCGTGGTATAGGTTCTGCAACTGCTGGAAATGATCCTCTTTATGTCATTGATGGTGTTCCCGTTGAAAGCGGACTATCCAATATCAATGCGAATGATATCGAGTCAATGGAAGTTCTGAAGGATGCATCTTCAGCAGCAATCTACGGTTCAAGAGGCTCAAATGGTGTTATCCTCGTTACAACTAAAAAGGGTTCTTCAGACAGACTCCGTATCAGCTATGACGGATATTATGCACTAGACATGGTGTCAAAGAAGATTGACATGATGGATGCATACGAATATGCGCAGTTTGTAAAAGAAGGACACGACAATGCCTATCACGATGCAGTCCCGGGAGGAACGGAGCCAAATGGATCCAGGGCTGATTCATGGGCAAACTATCCTGTGGAAATCATCCCGTATCTTGAAGGTCAGCCTGGCCTGACAAATACTGACTGGCAGGACCAGATATTCCGGAAAGCGCACACCCACAGCCACAACCTTTCATTTTCCGGAAAGACAGATGCAATCAATTATTTCATCTCCGGAAACGTTCTTTCAAAACAGGGTGTGATAATCAATTCCGATTATACGAAATATGCTCTCCGTTTCAATCTGGATGGCAAAAGAGGAAATTTTAAATATGGGGTCAACTTTGCTCCGTCGTATTCCAAATCAAACAGAGTAAATGCTTCCGGCGCTTATGGAAGCGGTGGAGTTGTTCAGTCAGCATTGGCATATAATCCAATGTGGCCCGTTTACAATGAAGATGGTTCCTTCAATTTCCTTGGCAATGGTTATTGGAGAATTGGAAACGATTATCAGCATAATGAAATCCTGAATCCTGTCGCCTTGGCTACTCTTAAGAAGGATATTGTTGAAAGAGTTGCCATGACTGGTCGTGTGTTTGCTTCTTATGAATTTTTCGACGGATTTTCTTTCCAGACTTCGCTTGGAGGTTCATATTATGGGGCATCAAATGACCAGTACACTTCTCAGGATCTCGAGACTCTTGGAAAAGCCAATTATGGAAAGAAATCCAATCCTATCGGATATGCATCTTCTGCTTTTCAGTACAACTGGCTTTGGGAGAATCAGTTCACATTCAACAGAACATTCAATGACAAGCACATGGTCAATGCCGTGCTCGTCCATTCACTTCAGAAAGATACTCAGAAAAAGATGAATGTGACAGCTACGGATTATCCGAATGATTACATTCAGACAATCGGGGGAGGCGTAGTAAATAAAGGAGATTCAAACACTGAACAGTGGTCTCTTGCATCT
>JBJFDE010000031.1:0-11595 GCA_051889855.1 Candidatus Cryptobacteroides sp.
ATAAGGGAGAATTTGACAATTGTGCAGCACTGTATCAATACACCGAAAAGAAAAGGTACAAATAGCTGTTATGGCATGCCAGCAATTATATTGCTCGCATCAGTCATTGATACCATAGGGACCTTTTGTCTTTCAGGTGCCTTTTCGACAATAAGCAAAAATGATGTTTTAAATAATAATCTAGGTCGTCCCCATGAACATTTTGACGCTTTCTATACAATGTTCTTAAAAGATAAAGGAATAGATAGAATACATTTTGTGGATCGCTTTTACGAGCTTGGTCGATGTAGAGCAACCCACAATGGCGTGCTGGGCCCTAATTTGAAAATTACAATTAACAACCGCAGAGATAAACCTTGTATATGGGAGAAGCGTGGAACTTTGAATATTCAGATACGTGGTTTATATGAATTAGTAAGGGAAGCGTTCTCGCAAATGTTATCAAATGCGTGTAGTAATAATACTGAAGAGTGTGAACCAACTACAGGCGGCACAGTATCGACTAGTTCGACTCATAAGGGATAACTTACTATTTCAGCCTGAACTTTTGAAGAAGATATTTGACATTTCTCGAAACAATAATTCAAGGCAAAAATGGAATCTAATACGAATTGGTATTAATAGTCGGCATTTCTATTTGCAACTCGGCTTTATGCAGCGGCAATGCGTCAGTATAACAATTATGGTCGTAGGTAGTCGATGAATGCAATCAAAGCAGGTGTTTCAAAAGGTTATTCGAGTTTTGGTGGACAGTAATGAGAATACAGAGTAAATGAATATTTGAACGAAAATGCAGGAATACAATTTATTAGTAATGAGATTTTCACTTCTCTCTATGATGATAGAAGAACTGGGCCAATTACATTTGCTTGACATCAATACGGTGTGTGAGTACTTCTATGAAAGGCTGCTGAATCTTTTGTGGGGTTACAATTGTCGGAATATCAATCAGAGTCAGATGAACGCTAGAGGTGTGGATCTTATTGACGAATCCCATAGAATAATAGTCCAGGTTTCATCAGAACACAAGAAAACTAAAATTCAGAGTTCCATTGATAAAGCTCAACAATATGCTGGTTATAAATTTCAATATATCTGTATTTCTCATAAACTCGGCAGACAAAGAAAAATGTCATACAATACAGGTAATCTAGATTTTGAGCCACAGAATGATTTGATAGACAATCAAACATTTCTTTCTCACCTATTAGCTTATCCCGAGAAGCTTGAATCAATTAATAGATTGTTTGATGATTTTTTTCCGTGTTTTAGATTTATTCAGCCATCTTTTGATTCACGACTGGCGAATGACATTGATGTGAGAATGCTTAATGAGTTCTTTGAGTATTTCAGCTGTAATCTTATGGATGATTTCCTTGAAAGCCCCGAAAAAATGACATGTCAATTCAATGCGTCTTGGGGTATTTGGCAAAATAAATGGCACATGAGTTCGACACATTTCGGTGATGGTATATTAAATAAGTTGATGCTCTCCTTCTGGCATGATTGGGATGCTGTTATGAGGGATAATGAACGATGGTATTATGAATCTGATATTCCGGGCGTCCATATATTCAAAGATTGGCATCCAAGTCACTTTGCATATAATCCTAAGGCAAGAGAACAACATACCATATTGCTTCAAGGAGTCGAACAACTGAAAAAATCATATAGAAATCTTTTGGACTACATTTATGCAAACTACAATATCGATTTGAATCAATTATCGAATAATTATACGTCAAGTTTTAGATAGGGGATGTTATGAAATAACCGAGATAACTCTAATGGATTGATAGTGTGATAAAAATGTAATCGTTAATTTTGTTTCCACAGAGTTTGATTGTTAAAGCAGAACTGAGGAATGTCCCGAGCTATCACTTTGAATATTATGAAGCAAGAACAATAAAGTTTTCAGCTATGCCCATAGATAAAAACAAACTGATACGTTTTCAGGCCCTGGACAGATGCTTTTCGGATCAAGCCCGTAAGTATTACATCGAGGACTTGAAAAAGGCGTGTATTCAGGCTCTTGCTAATGCTGGGAGTGCTGCGAAAAGCATATCAAGAAGTACACTGTATTCGGATATCAATGAGATGACTACCAATGCGGAATGGCCAGGAGCCAACCTGATTGACAAATCGGAATCTACGGAAAGAAGGCGGCGGTATTTCCGCTACAAGGATCCGAAGTTTTCCATCTGGAAGAGGGATTTGGATGACTGCCAGCTGGCTCAGTTGCGGTCGATAATGCTTATGCTGCGCCAGTTCAAGGATTTCCCTCAGGCCGATGCTATTGAAGATATTATCCGGCAGTTTGAAAAACAGTATAAGTTCAAGCTTGGGGATGCTGAGGAGGTCATTGCCTTCGAGTCAAACGAGAATCTGGAAGCGTTGTCGCTTGTGGGTATCCTATTTTCATATATATCCCACAAGAACGTTCTGAAGATTGTATATGAGCCATTTAACAGGCCTCCCATGACCTATGAGGTGCATCCGCATTTCCTGAGGCAACATAGTAGGAGGTGGTTCTTGATTGGGCTGTCTATCAATGAGTATGGAAAGAAAAACCGTTCAGTATTTTCTCTTGACAGGATAAAATCAATTGAACAGATTCCGGGGGAGTATATCCCTTCGGATAAGGATATGGAGGAGATTTTCTATGACCAGATAGGAGTTACATTGACCAAATGTGATCCGGTTGTGGTCAAGTTGCAATTTACGCGCCACCGGTATCGGTATGTGATTACAAAGCCGCTGCATCCAAGTCAAAAGATTGTCAGCGAGGAGGCCAGAATTATCAGTATCGAAGTGCGGCCAAATAAGGAGCTGTATCAGGCTTTGTTGGCATTTGGCGATGATGTGACGGTGCTGGAGCCGGAGATTGTTGTGACCGAGCTTAGTGAAAAGATAAGGAAGATGAATGATTTGTACGGCGGCCCGGAATAGGCGGTCAAGCACAATGGCATTTGTTTAATAGCAGGAATATGTTTTCGGACATGTTCCTGCTATTTTCTTGACTTGTCCAGAAAGGTTGGACAAGTCGCATATATCTTTGCAACTGTAATCAAAACGGAATTTATAGATAACTAAATTTTAATAACATGGAAAACTTATTTACCAAAGCCAATATGGCAAAAATCGAGAGGATTTGCTCCCAGGTGTCCAATGGACGTGGATTCAACTACAATGATTCCCAAGACCTCCTTTCCCGTACTACCATGAAGTTGCTGGAAAGCAAGTCCTATGACCCGAAGAGGGCGTTGGAACCTTATGTCTGGATGATTGCGTCGAACGTTGCGAAAGACATGATGCGGGAGAACGCAAGGCGGCAGTCAATGTTCCGCCCGCTAGACAGGGTGAATGATGACGGTGAAAGGGAATTGGACTACGCTGCCGAGTTGCTCTGTGCTTCGGAATCGGATGAGGCTTCGTTCAATGTTGAAAGTGCGGACTTGTGGAACTCTTGGAAGTCGTACAAAGAACGGCTTGACGAGACTGACCGGAAGATTCAGGCGCTCCGAAGCTACAATGTTGGAGGACAAGAAATTGCGGACCGTCTGGGCTGCAGTACGAACAGTGTTTCGTTGAGGATCTACAGGCTGAAGAAGCGCATCAATAAAGATTTGATTGCTTGATACCAAACGATGAAAGATATAGCATCAAGCCGAGTATATATAGTAAAGAACTTAAAAAGAAAATCATGACGAGTATGAAGACCAATGACAATTTTCGCGCAGACCTGCTTCTGAAGAATGTTATATCAGCTGTAAAGCGAGGTTATATCAAGGATGATAATGCTATGTTTCTCATCGGTATGGCAGCCAGCCGGAATGATTCTGCTGCCAAGGCGTTGCTTGAAAGATGTCGGGAGATCGGAGTTGAAGCGGCGCTCAAATTGGTAGGTTGATGGTAATTGTAAAATCATTTATTCATCGAATAATAATAAACTTTCCAGAAAGATTAAACATTTTGCCCGGTATATATAGACAAGATGAAACACTAAATACTTAAATATATGAAAAAGAATTTAAAATCAGACATTGCCGCGAAGGCGGCGTTCGTAGAGGAACTCAGGCATCGTGGTTTCGAGAATGTGAAGGTGGTTGCTGCACCGGCTGACATTGAGGCGGAGAAGGACGGGGAGAAGTGGTACTTCGAGATCAAGAAGACTACTCACAATGACAAGTATTTCGGGGCGGCAACGCTCACGGAGTGGGTGCAGGCTGTGAAGGACCCGGAGCATTTCCGGTTCGTGGTGGCCATTACTACGGATGGGGAGCAGACATTCGACTTCATTGAATATACTCCTGCGGACTTCATGGAGTTCTCGACCGTGCCTCCGTTCAAGATCTTTTTCAACATTGACTTCGGCGGGAAGAAGAAGGCGAAGGGTGGCGGAAAGGCGCTGAGGGTCAGCCGGGAGCTCATTGAGAGACTTCGGGATGTGTATTGCGGAATGAAGGGAAATGACTAAGAAAGAAATCCTAATAATCGGAGTATAACTATATAACGAAATAATGATTAATATGACAGACAATAGACTGAAACCTATGTCCCAGGCAAAGAGGGACGATTGCAGGGCACTCATTGACAGCATCAAGGCTACTGGCAATTGCAAATCAAGAGAAGCGCTCATGTTGATGGAAAGCGAATACGACACCTTCCAGAAGGTATTCGAGGAGAACGGAATGAAGGGTGTCAAGGACTTTGACGGCAATGTTGTCGTCCCGGCAATCTTCGATGACGTGGTAGAGACCTATTCGGCATCCTGCTCCGGCAACCTTATCCCTGTTGTCAAGGACGGTCTTGTCGGGCTCGTCGCACCTGACGGCACCGGCAAGGTGATTGTCGGCTTCGAATACGACTCAATCCACTTTGTCGGCTACGGATTCATGTGCATCAAGGACGAGCAAGAGGGCCTCTTATCGTGCAGTGGACAGGTTATTGTACCGTGCGAGATGGATGAGATTTATGAGCCGCTCAACGACCTCATTGTGTTCGAGAAGGACGGCAAGAGGGGATATCTTTGCGGCGGCGTATTCTCGAAAGACCTCTATGAAGAGGACTTCATTGACGATAACGATATGCTTCGTGTGTGTCGCTTTGAGGACAGGGAGATTGTTTGCGGATACCTGGACAAGGAGGGATGCTTCACTACAGATGCCGATGAGGGATGGTTCGGGATGTGTATTAATGGATGAAGCGGAATAGCAAAAAGGGTTTTGGTTCAAGTTTGGTTCATTTGCATTCCTCCCATTCTATTTAGGAGATTATTGTATAATTTTGACTGCAGGTTGGGAATATAATATCAGGAATAGAAAATGAACGGAAGCATTGGTATGGATTATTCGGCGTTCTGCGGACTTTATTACGCAGAGGCTGAGAAGATGGCTGACATGACAGTTGCCGGTTATATCAAAAAGCACGGCCCTTTGAGCCGGCATATTGATACTGAATTGGTCAAGGACTTGGGGATTTCGTACGCATTGGAGAAGGTGTACTGCGAATATGACGGTGAGCATGAAAGCAATGCGAGCATCGGGACATTCATGTCCAAGGTTGTACACAACAGCGTGTTGACGGAGATCAGGCGCGAGAAAAGGGCTGTGGGAGAGGATTTTAGGGATTCTTCGTACGATTTCTCGAAAGACCCGGAAACAGATACTGAACGGGAAAAGAATTATTTGTGTGATTATATTTCGGCATCTGATCCGGAGGTCAGGGAAAGGCTTGTTGCGGATGTGCTGTCCTGCGTGAAGGGACTCAAGCCGATTGACCAGGTCATTATCAGCTGCTGGATGTCCTGTCCTAAAGGGCAATATACTGAAATGGCATTGTCGGAATTGAATATGGATGACAATGTCCGGAACAGGGAAACGGTTCAACGGCGTTGTTTCAGGGCTATTGATAGCTTGAGGAAGAAAATGGAGGAGAAGCGGACGTTCGGATACGGCGAGATTATGAGTGTTTTCAATAAAGATGAGAGTAATACTTTTTTCAAAATTAGTATCCATCATACCATGGAAGAAGCTCTTGTCGATAGTGAAAGTAAACTCGAGGATGTAGAAAAACCGCTATCCTGCGAGGAGAAAGTTCTGCATTACAGATTTCGCCCTATGCTGGACCTAAATCTCGGATTAGAGTCGTCCTGCAGAAGGAATGCTGCCGAGCAGTCCATCACCGCAAGGATTGATTATGACCAATTGTCCCGGACACTTTTGGGCATGGCGGCAACCGGTCAGGTGGACTTTCCAATAGAATCTGGAGAATGAAATATTTGCAAACAGTATTATGATTTTGAAAATCCTGACAACTCTATTGATGGCGTATTTCTTCCTGAGATTTCTCAGGGTAATGACTTTATCCGCCAGATTCCTTATTGATGGCAAGCTGGCCCGCCAGTCTTCCATTTTCGACCAGAAATTCAGCCGCGGATTTCTGGTATTCCTGGATTTGGTCAATGTCCTGATGAATCTCATCGGCTGCCTGTGGTGCGTACTCTGCGTGTATGAAATGTGGATGAAAGTTTCTTGTCCATTGTGGGCTATTGCTCTTTTCGTTTTACTGGGAATTTACTTGATTGTGACGTCATACTACAGTAACCGGATAATAAAAAGGGAATTGTATGATGCGGTCACGAACTTCAAGGTAATAGACGACTTGCCCGAAGATGTCCAAGAAACATACGCGAATGCGATTCTTAACCTGGACCAGATTATTTTACTGATTATTACATTGCTGATTTTTGCATTGATCTTTTGGCTGAAGTGAGTTGGAGATAGATTTTTACGAAGAATAACAAGTTTGGCACAGTGTTTGTGATAAAGGGGCTGCTGGTTTTTCCGGCAGTCCTTTTTAGCTCTTTGACATTGACGTTTAATTATCACTTCATGAATGGAGGATTTTTAGGGTTATCCTGTTTTAAATTTATCAGCCCTTGAGTTTTTATCTCGGGGAGGCATTGTCGGGATTGATTTGGTCTGTCTCGACTTTGCCTATCTATCATGTGGACCAACAACCTTAAAAATTCTTGAATTATGAAGGATTTTACAAACGCCCATGCGGCAGTGGTCAGAGGGATATGTTCCTTCTTGGCTCGAGATTTCAATTTCTCTGAGTTTTGTGCTGAGGAGCTTGTCTCCCGGACAATGGAGAAGCTGTGGAAGTCTGCGTATGACGAAAGCAGGAATTTCGGTGCTTTTGCCTACTCTGTTGCGCTGAATGTCGCCAAGGACATAAAGGCGGAGAATGCGAGACATCAATCGATGTTCTGCTCATTCGACAGAAAGAACGATGAAGGGGAGTGGGAGAAGAATTTTTTTGTCGATGCTGTTACTGCGAGCCGTTGCGATGAAGCTTCGTTCCGTCAGGAAGAAGTTGAGTGCGACAAAAAGTGGAACGCATTCCTGGCTGGGCTCAGTGAGACTGACAGGACAATCCTGATGCTCCTTGTTGAGCGGGTTGGGGTGAATGAGATTGCCGAAAGGCTGAAATGTCGGCCGAACTACGTTTCGGGAAGGATCCACAAGATGAAATCCCGTGTGAGGGGCGCTTTTGCCGCCTGACTGCCAGAGGCTTGCCGGAAAAAGGCTAAAAACGGTTGCGAACATATTACTGTTTGCAACCGTTTTTTGTGTTATGCCAAGTCTCACGACAGGCTCTGTTCAAATTACCGGACCGTCTCTTGTTCCCGGCCTTCCAGTTCATGCACTTTGCGGGAGCCTCCAGTGTCCGCCGGCGCTGACGTGGTCGGCTTTGTTGACCAATGCAGCCAGCTGGTTGACCTGCATCTGGTGTGCTTTGCCGTGCATGTGGAGCAGGATAGCCTCTCTTTCCGCCCTGCTCAGGCGAAGCCCGCATATTGACTCAAGAATCTTGACAGATCTGCGTCCGTGGCCTTCTATCCAATTGGCCTCGTGTGCCTTGGATGTACACACATCGTGCAGGAGGGTGGCGATGATGACGCTGCTTGCCGGAATGTCCCCGGCATTGGCCAATGCATAGCCGCAGGCCTCCAGGGAGTGCCTTGCAAGGCCTCCGAAGTATCTGTGATGGCTGTGGCATCTGGTCCTGAAGTAGTCGCTTCTCTCGAGATAGGCGATAGTGTTGTCAATGCCTTCGCGTCCTGTTGACCTGAGGAGGCTGATGATGTTCTGCTTGATTTCTTCGTTTCTCATAGTGTTTGTATTTTTCTACTTATATATACTGTTCCCGGACGTTATTATTTCACTTATCGGTGCTTTTTGACAGTGCCATCTCAGAATCCGATGTGACAGTTCTCCTTCCTTGAGATGGACTCCTCCTCGCAGTACTTGGTCAGGGTCTTCAGGCCGGGACGGTTGCCGGAAAGGACATAGTCCACGGTGGCCTTGCGCGCGATGTTCTCGATATTGCCGCCGGAGAACTTGTACCTGGAGGCGAGTGAAGCCGCATATTCGTCCGGGAGGTCCTTGATCTTGGACTTCCATATCTTGGCCCGCACGTCTTCGCCAGGGGTCTTGAATTCGACCTTGAAGAGGAACCGGCGTTCCATTGCATTGTCCTTCTTGTCCATCATGTTGCCTACAAGGTTGGTCGTGGCAATGAGAATACCGTCAAGGTTCTCAAGCTCATTCAGGACAATGTCGGTCATCGCATTGTACATGTTGTCCGCGCTATGCTCTATATCAGTGATGCGCCTGGTGAAGATGGCATCCGCCTCGTTGACGGCGAGGATTGGCGCCTTGTCGCTGGTTCGCACCAGCTTGCGGTAGTCGTCGAAGATCTTCTTCATGTTCTGCTCGCTCTCTCCGACCCACTTGCTCTTGATGGAAGCGAGGTCGACCCAGAAGATGTCCCTTCCGCTGCGCTTGGCAAGGGCCTTCAGCGAAGCCGTCTTGCCGGAGCCGGGGCAACCGTGGAACACGCAGCTGAATCCCTTTGGCATGCCCTCGGACTCGAGCCTTGCCTGCACATTGCGGAAGTTGCCTTCCTCCAGCAGGTCGGCAAGCCTCTCAATCTGCTCCTGCTCGGCAGGGTTGTAGAAGAGTTCCTGTTCCTTGATGTTCTTGCAGCTGATGAGGTTCTTGTGGGATACCTTCTCCTCGGGTGCAAGCTCTATCTCGTCGAACCATTCTTTCTTTACATTGTCCGCAAGGGATATCTTGTCGGTGTCAATGAATCCGTCCTCGTTGCCGTAGGTGACGAGACCTTCATTCTGCAAACCGGTAGTGCCATTGGCAAAGTGGCGTTTCAGCCTTTGGTCATCTTCCAAGAACTCAGTGAAGTTCATCAGAGTTTCCACTGGAACGGACTGGTCTCCATGGGTGACATAGCGGTGGCACAGATAGAAGAACATTCTCCGCTCGGTGTCCGTGCAGGTCTCCGAGAATAGGGGTGAGCTGATCATCTTGCGGCAGAAAAGGAGGTGGTCGTTCCGCTTCACGAGACGGACGAGTGACTCAAGGAGACGGTCTTCGTCAATATGGTTGTTGCGGTATTCCACGATGTTCTTCCTGAAACGGGTGAACAGTTCTTCCGTAGTTAGTCCGCTGGTCTTTACAGGCACGAAATCGGTCTCCTTCGCCACTGCCTTTATCGCTTCCGGCGTTGCCACGAAGCTCGAGCGCCGCCCGTTGGTCTTGATGACAATGTCTTTGTCCTCCAGCTCGCGAAGGGCGTCAATGAAGCCGAAGAACTCGATGTTCGTGCATCCGATATAGTTGGCGAGGTCCTCCTCGCCGCAGCTGACGGATGAGTTGGTCTTCTCCATGATGGCACCCAGAAGCACCGAAGCCTTGGGGCAGATGCCGAATTTGTCTGAGATGGCACGGATGTCGTCTGCAAGTTCATTTGTGGCCTCCTCGCTCAGGCCGTCAATCTCCACCTTCTTGAAAATGCGGTTGAGACATGCTGCCGATGTGCCTGCGGACTCCTTGTCCGCGGCGAAGTTCTTTTCTGTACGTGGTTTCCTTATCATAAACAAAACTGGTTTCTGATAATTATTACTCTGCAATTCTCTTTTTCTTTCACCGGATAGGGACAATGTTGCTGAAATAAGACCAAATAGGGTGCTTGCGGTATGCGTCAAGCAGCTGTTCAGGCACAGCAATAGTGCAGTTGTCCGTAAGCCCGATATCCTCTGCATCCCACGTGTCCTCTCTTATGACTGGGACACGGGAGCGGAGCACTATGCGTCGCAGGTTGCCGCAGCCGCTGAAAAAGCCGGACGGTATTATCCTCAATGTGGATGGAAGATCCATTTCGCAGAGTGAACTGCACCCTTCCACTGCATCTGTCCCCATGTAGTCTACTCCTTCCGGAATGGTGAGTTTTCGCAGATTGCTGTTCTTGAAGATACCGGAGCCTTCTATCCTTTCAAGGGTAGTCGGGAGGTTCAGGATCTTCAGCTTGCTATTGCATGATATTGCGCACTCCTCAATGACCTTGACTCCTTCGGGAACGGTCAGCTCCTCCTTGTCAAGGAAGGCGTACAGAAGCCTTGTGCCATCCGCCGAGAGCACCTGGTCGCCGCTGCCAGCAACCTTTATATAGGGATTGCCGGGGTCGATGACAACTTCCTCCAGCGGACATCCCGTGAACGACCACTTGAAGTAGTTTTCCACACCTTTCCCTATGACGACCTTCCTGAGATTCACGCAATCCCGGAAACAGTCCTCGTCAATGTATGTGTAACAGTCGGGGATGATGAGCGTCCCAATATCCCCGCAGTCCTGGAATGCTCCTATATCAACGCCGGTGACAGCGTAGTCAGCCCCCTCTACAGTGACGGATTCCGGTAGGGTGAAGACCTTTTGTCCGGAGGTGCTCCCGTCACTTATCCATGCTGTCTTGCTGGCATCGTCAAGAAGATAGGTACAAGGCCCCACGGAGACTTTGCGCCGTTTGCCAAATGGCTTGTCAAGGGCCTCCTGTGTTGTTATCTGGATGCAGTATGACATCATCTCCTTTATATATTCAATACGCTCACGGGCAATCAACTCTTTCATTGCAGGGACAAGGGCATCTATCTCAAGCATGATTTGAGGTGCCTCACGCACGCCCTCGTAATGAGGCTTGTATAATGGGTGACGAAATGAAGACGGGTCGGGGGAAATGGATATTTCCAGAAGGTCAGGCAGGCTGCCGCTGACTGGCACCGGCTTCTCAACCAACCACTCGATGTTGCTTGTGGCGACAATGCACGAATAATGGTCGTACGGCCGGATGGAAATTCCGCTTTCCCCTTGCACAGCATCAACAAATGTATCGATGGAATCGAATCGGTAGAGACTGTGGTATTTGTTCAACATGAGGTCAATCCATGCTGCCTTGATACCGAATGCAAGGCTCACCATGTCCGAGTCTTTGTCATCGGGATTGCCGGATAAACGGATACCTTTGCGCAGGCCTTCAAGGACGTTGCCCCAGAAGGTGGGTGTGGGATTGGGAAGAGTGGATATGTCTGTCATTTGCTTATGCTTTACACGGTATTTTGGTTTCTATTAGTAAATACTATGTTTCGAACCTTTTATTTCACGGGAAGACTATAAGAATTAACTGATTATCCGCAATTCGTACACCAAAAGTGTGATCTTGGGTCTGTGGAATCTC